>JAUWWJ010000031.1 GCA_030616935.1 Planctomycetaceae bacterium | reverse complement strand
GGCTATATTCGCCGGGCTTCAGACGTTTTCTGACACTCTACAATCGTCTATGCTGACAGATCCTGATTCCAAGGGATCGTCATAAGGCTACTGACCAGCACTCTCTGACGATCCTTCAGGCCAGCGAAGGAATGCGGCCAATGAAAATAATCACTCGATACGTGCTCTCAGAAATGCTTCAAGTTTTTCTTGTTGCACTTACGGCACTCACCCTTTTTATGCTCGTCATTGGGCTCACCAAAGAAGCGCAGCAACAGGGACTGGGACTGCTGCAAATACTCTCGCTCATTCCATATGTCTTGCCTGATGCAATGCGGTTCGCAGTTCCAGGAACGATACTGTTTGCAGTTGCAAGTGTTTTTGGACGTTTTTCAAGCTCTAATGAAATCATCGCTCTCAAAGCTGCCGGCATCACCCCAATGGCCCTTATCTGGCCAGTCGCTTTCTTAGCCATTTTAATCAGCTTGAGCTGCGTCTGGCTTAATGACATCGCCGTCTCATGGGGGCGCGAGGGTGTCCGGGGCGTTGTTGTTCAAAGTCTAGAAGAAATCATCTACAGCCGATTACAACAGCAACGCTCCTATAGCACGGACAAACTTGCAATAAATGTAAAAGGGGTTCAAGGACGTCGACTTATTCGGCCAACGATGTCATTCCAGCCGAACAACTCGAGCCCCTCCGTGACACTCTCAGCGATGGAGGCCGTGCTCAAAACCGATGCCAAAAATGCAAGCATTACTGCTATTTGTACAAATGGAGTAGTCCGGGTTGGTGACGTTGAGGTTGCCTTCCCAGATACTATCGAACGAGTTATTCCTCTGGACTCAATTGGTAAGAACAATCCCTTATCCAAAAGTCCATCTCAAATAGCGATGAACGAATTTAATGCGGCACGAAAAGATTCGATCCTAAAGATTAGCCGCGCGCGACAACAAATTGCCGGCCGAACTGCTGAGGCTTTCCTGACTGGCCATGCTGAACTTATAGCACCGCAACACTTCGCTGGCGAACAAGCAACCATTAACCATTACCACAATCGTCTCAATCGCATTGCAATGGAGCCATGGAGACGGTGGGCAAATGGCTTTAGCTGCCTCGCTTTTGTTCTTGTAGGTGCTCCGATGGCAATCCGGATGAAGAACGCCGATTTTCTTACAAGTTTTTTCCTTTGTTTCTTACCAATTCTTCTCGTCTACTACCCAATTTTCATGGCCGGCGTTTCCGAGGCAAAAGCTGGTGACTTACCCCCTATTGCCGTCTGGGGAGGAAATATTCTTGTTGCAGCCTGGGGCTGTCTACTTCTCCGCAGTGTCGTGCGCCGCTGAAAACGCGGCATTCGAGTCTCAACCTTGTATCGATGTGGGATATTTTACTGCACACAAAGTGGATCTCTTGGCGATCACTCTGCGGCATGGTTTTCAACTGATGCAAAATCTGCCAGAATTCTAGAAAATTCTGAACACTCTTCCCTGGAATGCTTCCTTCATCACTTTTTCTTCACACTTTTCAAGGAGTTCGCTGCGATGGGTCGTCCTGTCACACTATTCACCGGCCAGTGGGCCGACATGCCGCTGGAAAATCTCGCTCGAAAAGCCCGGGAGTTTGGATATCAAGGACTCGAGTTAGCATGCTGGGGAGATCATTTTGAAGTCGACAAAGCAATCGCTGATGACAGCTATTGCGCAACGAAGCGTGACCTCCTTGAACAGCATGACCTGATGGTGCATGCGATTTCCTGTCATTTGGTTGGGCAGGCCGTTTGCGACCGAGTGGACGAACGCCACAAAGCCATTCTGCCCCCGTACATCTGGGGTGATGGCGATCCGGAAGGCGTACAGGAACGGGCTGCTGAGGAAATTAAGCAAACTGCAAGGGCTGCAAAAAAACTTGGGGTGTCCGTTGTCAATGGCTTTACTGGTTCAAGTATTTGGCACCTGCTCTACTCTTTCCCTCCGGTTCCTGAATCAATGCTTAAAGCCGGCTTTCAAGATTTTGCTGATCGGTGGAACCCTATATTGGATGTTTTTGCTGAATCCGGTGTGCGGTTCGCACTAGAGGTCCATCCAACTGAGATAGCTTTTGATATCATCACTGCGCAACGAGCACTTGAGGCAGTCGGGCACCGAGAAGAATTTGGTTTCAACTTTGACCCGAGTCACCTTCACTGGCAAGGCGTTGATCCAGTGGAATTCATTCGAACATTCCCGGATCGCATCTATCATGTTCATATTAAAGATGCCGTCGTACTCCTGAATGGCAAGGGAGGAATTCTTGGTAGCCACCTCAACTTTGGTGATCCTCGACGCGGATGGGACTTCCGATCTCCCGGCCGGGGCGGTGTCGACTTCGAAGAGATTATTCGGGCTTTAAATGAGATTGGTTACAGCGGTCCGTTGTCTGTTGAATGGGAAGATTGTGGAATGGATCGTGAGCATGGCGCAACCGAGGCATGCGAGTTTGTTCAAAATATTGACTTTGCTCCGAGCAATGTGCAGTTTGATTCTGCTTTCGAGAAAGAGGAATAACGCCGGCGCAACGAAGGTTGCATGGCTCCCTATTCTTTTTCTTTTTTCTCTCGTAAGCGCTGGATTTCATTGCCCACAAAAACTGCATGCTGATATCGGAGACCATACAAATCCGATCGGCGTGGGATGGAATGACTGCTGCTTGGAAATTGTTCGCGACGCTCAGGCTTGTGGCGACGAGCGACTTGCTGCCTACATTGAAAACTGGCCTTTGCCAGATGAACTGGGGCCGACCCAGTGTCAAATTATTGCAAGTATCGACAAAAAACTTCTGAAGCCTGCTTGGCTTGCGAAGGCGAGCGAGAGTGTGTGGACGGACTTCGTGCACCTTCGACAACAACGTGCTCTCTATTTTTTTGAAAAGGCCAAGGATGAAATTCAAAAACAGAAGAAATTTCGCCCTCGCGATGGCATGCAATCAAGCAATGATTCCATGCGCCTTCTTGTTCGTGTTCTCCGTGAAAACCCTGATCATGCAATGAGCCGTCGTGCTCTTGGGTATGTCAGGCATGGCGACCAATGGGTCTGGCCAAATGTTGCTCGCCAACTTACGCAAAAAAAAGAGTACTCTCCTGACGAAGGTTGGCTGAGAAATGGAAAAAAAACTATCCAAACATCGCCTCAGAATTCATTAGCTTTTCCCGGTAGTTCGAGAAAACAGCCTTCCGACACAGCCCTGCAACTGTTTCATTCAGACCACTGGCACATCCAGTCGACCGCCGGGCTGCCCCATGCAGCTGCTATAGCAAAACAGCTCGAACTGACTCGCTTCATCTGGCGGCAAGTTTTCCCGGGTTTTGTACTGACTCCAGTCGAGCTAAGTCGCAGAATCGTTGGACAAGCAAGGCCTCGCCCAACAAGTTTATTCAAGGTTATCTTGCTTGCGAATCGTGAGGAGTACATCGACAGCTTGCAGCCTCTGGAGCCAAATATTGGGAAAACTCTTGGTATCTACTGGACACCCACACAAACAGCATGGTTTTTTTCCAATCAGGACTCGGGCATCCAGACCGTAGAACACGAAGCAACTCATCAACTCTTCGCAGAATCTTGGCCAACAAGCCCCTTAGTTGGAAGCAAGCATGGCATGTGGGCGTTGGAGGCTGCCGCCTGCTACATGGAAAGCCTTACGGAAACTGATTTTGGCTTTACGGCTGGTGGTCGCCGAAATGGTCGCGTTCCTGCGGCACGGGAAAGGCTTCTCGACGACAACTATTTTATTCCCCTACGCCAACTGTCAAAACTTGGAAGAAGTGCGTTACAGAAGGAACCAGAATTGCCAAAAATATACAGCCAGCTATCCGGTCTCGCAGACTTTTTTATGAATGGTGAACGCGGCCGTTACCGAAACGCTTTTATCGAATACCTCGTTCAGCTGTACCGCGGAACAGCCGAGCAGGAAACGCTCTGGAAACTCTGCGAGAGAAGCCCAGAAGAACTTGATACCGCGTATAAGCGGTATCTGTCGTCACCATGAGCATTATCGCTTATAGTAGTTCGCGTTCCAGCGTACGCTACGAATTTATTACAAGCCTGATTGTGACACCTAAACACACCACTCCACGCCTGAAAGCCACTTCATGCCTAGCTCAGATACACCAACACTCACTGACATAGATCAACTTGCAATTGACACAATCCGAACGTTATCGATGGATGCTGTGGAGGCTGCAAAAAGCGGGCACCCTGGCACCCCAATGGCGCTTGCCCCAGTTGCCTACACGGTATGGAAAGACTTTCTGCGGTACGACCCCCTTGATCCGAGTTGGCCGAATCGTGACCGTTTCGTTCTTTCGTGTGGGCATGCCTCAATGCTGCTATATAGCCTGATTCATCTCGCGGGCGTACGACAGGGCAGACCAAACACTGAAGCGAACAAGATTCCAGCGGTCAGCCTTGATGACATTCGGGGATTTCGTCAACTCGACAGTGTTTGTGCCGGACATCCAGAACACCATTTGGCTGTAGGCGTTGAAACAACAACAGGACCGCTTGGCCAAGGATGTGCAAACTCAGTTGGCATGGCTATTTCCTCTCGATGGCTAGGCGCACAATACAATCGTCCTGATGCAACACTGTTTGATTTTGATACATATGTGCTGTGCAGTGATGGTGATCTGATGGAGGGGGTTGCAAGTGAGTCTGCGTCACTGGCTGGCCATCTTCAACTGGCAAACCTCTGCTGGATTTACGATGACAATAAAATAACCATCGAGGGTGAAACCGACCTTGCATTTAGTGAGGACGTTGGGCGTCGATTCGAAGGATTTGGGTGGCGAGTCGAATATGTTGACGACGCGAACGATGCATCCTCCCTGAGTCGTGCTCTTCAAGCGTTTAAGCACGAAACTGAGAAACCTACCCTAATCGTCGTCAAAAGCGTCATTGGCTTTGGCGCACCAACAAAAGCTGGTTCTCATTCATCTCACGGTGCTCCGCTTGGACCAGATGAGATCGCTGGGGCGAAAGAAGCTTATGATTGGCCTACACAAGAGGCATTCCATGTTCCAAATGGAGTTGCGGAACATTTCCAAGGCTTGATAGGTGCACGCGGTCAACACGCGAATGCCTCATGGCAGACAGCTCATCAAAAATTAGCCTCGTCCGAACCGACCGCCGCGAAGGAACTGGACTGTATGCTCGCTGGAAAGTTACCAGAGGGCTGGGCAGATGCAATTCCAAAATTTGCGACTGACGCAAAGGGACTGGCTAGTCGTGTCTCGTCAGGAAAAGTTCTCCAGAGTCTTAGCACTACTATCCCATGGTTCTTAGGTGGCTCAGCTGACCTTGCACCATCGACGATGACTCTCATTCCTGGTGCAGGTGACTTTGGGCCCGAGAACCTCCGCGGGCGCAACTTCCACTTTGGTATCCGCGAGCACGCCATGGCTGCTGCTTGCAACGGCATGGCTTTGTGCGGCCTGCGGCCTTATGCCGCAACCTTCTTTGTATTCTTTGACTACCTCAAACCAGCCCTTCGACTTTCTGCTTTAGGGGAACTTGGTGTCATTTATGTTCTAACGCATGATTCAATTGGTCTTGGTGAGGACGGTCCCACTCATCAGCCTATTGAACATCTTGCGAGTGCCCGAGCTGTCCCTGGGTTAAATGTTTTTCGGCCGGCCGATGCCAACGAAGTTGCAGAGGCGTATCGGAGTTCATTACTGAACCCAAAACAGCCAGCCGTCATGGTACTTTCACGACAAAATCTCCCAACACTCGACCGAACCAATCTTGGGCCAGCGAACGGCGTTGCAAAGGGGGGGTACATTTTAAAGGAAGCTACAGGAGGCGAGGCTGAATGCATTCTCATCGGAACCGGTAGTGAGATACCACTTTGCCTTGATGCAGCTGACATTCTTGACTCAGAGGGTATTCGAACTCGAGTCGTGAGTCTTCCGTGCTGGGAACTCTTTGCCGAGCAAGACCAAGAGTACCGTGAGCACGTTCTTCCAGCGAGCATTCCAGCGAGAGTAGCATGTGAAGCTGCCTCAGGATTTGGCTGGGAAAGGTGGATCGGTCAGAAAGGCACATTCATCGGCATGAATGGATTCGGTGCTTCTGGCCCGGCCAAGAAGTTGTTCGAACACTTTGGCATAACTACTGAAGCCGTTGTCACTGCAGCACGAGATCTCGTGCGTAAATAAATATCTTTCTCGATCATGCTGCCACATGCCAACTGAGGAGGCAAGCCCTCCTCAGTGACGAGCAACAACGAGACTCACTCTACCACTAGGGCTGGTGATGAGAATCACCGATGACTGCATCTTCCGCATCTTTTCCAGCAGCAATTTTCCCATCGTTGTTCAGATACAAATGATCGTCCTTATGTAATTTATCAAGAGTCGAGCTTGTAACCCAGATTCGCTCGACATGACCATCCTCGTACACAATATGATGAGCTCCATCGGGATGGTTGCTACTTTGCTTCCCGCTCGCGTCAGGGGCATCTGCCATGATCGGATGGTGGCTTCGTTGCTGGTTGCGATTCGGCTTTAAACGACCAGCTTCATCACGATAGCCGAGTGTATAGCCGTAATCACCTCCCATAACATCAATTAACTTTTCGAATTTTTCTGTACCAATAGCTGCTTCGAGCTCTTCCTTTGAAGGCACCTGAAAATCTCCATCCCGGTTGAGTGATGATCCGGGGTACACGAGCAAGCCATCATCAGGGCGAATCCTATGCTCTGATACGAGTGTAGGAGCATAAAGCCCTGCGCGTGACAGTGGCCCTTCACTAGGCGGCGTCGGATACATGCTGTGAGCATCGGCATATCCCTGAAGAGCCGTTGCTACCTTTTGTAGATTCTGTTGGGCTCTGGTAGCCCTGGCATCTTCCATCGTTTCAAGCAATAGGGGAGCCAAAAGAATGATCGCCGCAAGAGACGCTGCGGTGAGGATCACGCGATCAAGCCAAACTCGTGGCCGAATGATGGAATCAGATTCTGCCGTTTCCGAAAGTGTTGGTCTCTTATCAGCTGCAGCTTGCTTCACTGCAGCAATTGTTCGTTCTGCCAAACCAGATGGTGGAGAGATGACACCTCGGTCGCGTTCCAGCGGCTTCAACGCACGTTCAAGCATTGCAAGCTCGTGCTCAACTTTACTCGCTGTTTCTGGACTTTGACGTGCCGATTCTATCTCCGCCCGTTCGTCCTCATCCACACTATCCAGCAAATAGCCAATTAAATCTTGACGCATGCCACCCTTCCCTCCCTTGGCGACAAGCAACTTCGACTTTTGCTGTGCTTGACTCGTTGATGACTGGCGAATTGTTCCTTCATGCCTTTAACTCCGACTGATCAGTGCTTGTCCATGCACGGTTAAGTTTTAGTAACGCTGCATGGAGCCTGCTCTTAACGGTTCCAACAGGTATTCCGAGAACATCAGCAGCTTCGCGATATTTCAATCCTTGGTGATACACTAAGATCAACGCCGCTCGCAGTGTTTCCGGCAAGTCGTCTACGGCTCCACGCACCCATTCTTTCGCTTCCTCGTCTTCAAGATTTTCAACTGCCGTCGGACCTGCCGACGACACAACTGACATTAAGTCTCCCTCTTCATCATTACCCGCCCGTTGATCAAGGCTTACCATGCGATGCCGTCGGTTTCGTCGTTGTGCATCAATGGCCTGATTCGTTGCAACCGTATACAGCCACGGACGAAACCGCCTTCCCACTTCGAACCGATCCCGCTTGACATAGATCTGCAGGAATGTTGCCTGAAAAACATCCTCTGCCATCTCAGCACTCCCAACATACCGGCGCAGATAACTAAATAGCTCTCGTTCATAACGTGAAACCAACACCTCGTAGGCGCCGGTATCTTCGGTGTCACAAAAAGTCTTGAAAAGTTGCTCATCGGACGGCTCTTCCGCCGGGGGACGTTGACGGCCTGTAGTATCACCAGCCGTCTCACCATGAAGAGGCACTCCCCCACCGAGTGGATGGATTCTCTCCGAAGATGGCTGGTCAATATCCATTTTTTACTACGCGGAAGGTTGTCTTCTGGTTCGGCTCAGTTCGCCAATTTTATTTTATAGAGGAGAGCCCGCAATAAGTTGCCCCTGCTGATGCCATGAAAAAGAGCATATACTCGTTTTTTAACTCAAACCGAGTATAGTCCGAAGCGTTACCGGCTGCGACCATCAGGTTAAACAGACGGTTAGGGGTATCTACAGACCTAAAAATCCAGTCATCTAAGAGATCTTCTATGTCGCCATCCACTCACTATCGCTGGGCAACACGCGGTGACACTAATGCTTTTTTCGGCCTATCGCTTGACAATTTGGCCGATTTGACACTTGCCGTGTCATTGTTGGTGACCGTCTTCAATTATCCACTTGAATTTGCACTATCACATTTTGTTCCTGGAACTGCTCTTGGCGTTATCGTTGGCGACCTGCTTTTTACCTGGATGGCAATTCGTCTTGCAAGGCAGACTCATCGAAGTGATATCACGGCAATGCCCTTAGGGTTGGATACGCCGAGCACATTCGGAATGGTCTTTTTTGTAATCGGACCAGCCTACCTAGAAGCAACCGGAAATGGTTTATCTGAGACTGACGCAGCTCGCCAGGCATGGCACATTGGCATGTGCTGCATAGTTGCAAGTGGCGTCTTCAAACTTTGCTGTGCTCCTGTTGCCTCAAAGGTACGTCAACTGATCCCTCGAGCAGCATTACTCGGGAGCCTTGCTGCGATCGCACTGGCGCTCATTAGCTTCCTGCCGTTTGTTGAGTTGTTTTCTCAGCCGGTCATAGGCCTTGTCTCGTTGGGTATTGTATTGGCAAGCCTTACAGCACAAGTCCCCCTTCCTTGGCGTATTCCTGGTGCTCTTGCTGCTCTTGTTGTTGGTGGCTCAATCGCTGCTGTTGGCCAATTTCTCGGCTGGTTACCATCAAGTGGACCCCATGCCAGTTTCGATCCTCTCTCAGCACTTTGGCCAACTGGCTGGCTGGACGTCTTTCAATTCACATGGATCACAGCATGGCCATTAACCTTCAAATATTTGCCCATTGTCATCCCATTTGCTCTCGGAACTGTTATTGGTGGCATTGACTGTACAGAGAGTGCCGCTGCTGCCGGTGATGAATATGACACACGAGGTGTTATTGCAATTGAGGGACTCGCAACCCTTGTTGCAGGGATATGCGGTGGAGTCATCCAATCCACGCCATATATTGGTCATCCGGCATACAAGGCTATGGGTGGTCGGGCGGCCTACACACTGGCGACTGCCCTTTTTATTGGCCTCGCTGGACTTACTGGGTCCTTTGCACTGCTCTACGAACTCATTCCTGCCCCAGCGATTCTTCCAATCTTGATTTTCATTGGCCTTGAAATCTCTGCTCAAAGCTTCGAAGCCACACCAAAACGTCATTACCCGGCTGTAGCTATCGCATGCGTGCCCGCGCTTGCTGCTCTTGTTGTCATTCAGACCAATAAACTTGTGGCCGTAGGCGCAGCTCCAGAAGGCCAACTGGCGATCGAACTCTACAGCCTCAGGCTCCTTGCTTCCGGCTTTATCATTACGAGTTTATTATGGGCAGGTATGACTGCTGCACTTATTGACCGAAAAATGATTCGAGCAGTCATATGGTGCGCTTTTGCTGCAATACTTACTCTTTTCGGGATTATCCATTCTCCATTTACTGATAGCCGGATGTTTTTTCCGTGGGCAATTGGGGCTTTGCCGACCGAGTCAAACGGCCGTAGCCCTTTTGAATTAATGACTGCGTACCTGCTGCTCACGATTACTTTTATTGGGTGGGGCGTGTGGTACAAACGTCAACAAAATTATTCGAG
>JAUWWJ010000008.1 GCA_030616935.1 Planctomycetaceae bacterium | reverse complement strand
ATATTATCTCGAACCAATACAAACTGGGTTAAGCCAGTCTGTTGAAAACTTGGCAGAATATAACCACGAATCCGAATCTGCTGTCCTACTAAAGAGGTGACTCGTTCTGGTAAGAGTTTTTGGGAAAAAGGTGTGCCTTCTTCCATTTCGAAGACAATATCGTCAAAGGATATCTCACGAATATTGCTTTGATCGATTCTCTGACGTTGCTGTAACTGATGTTCTTGAGTCTCTGGCGGACTTGTTTCATCAAAAGAGAGTGGTGCTTTCGTATTCTGACCACAGCCGGAAAAAAATGAGAGGGCAAGGGAAGTAACAAGAATTTTAGCGAGGAAATGCCTCCTCAAGATGATAAAGGACTCCCCCCTCAATACCGTCTTGGCCAACGGTAGGACGAACGGTGAATGTGCCAGCAAGTTTTTTCTGACGAGAGCTAAATGACATACCCTTTTCATCTCGAAGATGAACAAGAACACGATCAGTAATTTTTGGATTACCCCCAAAGCAGCAATCTCCTTGATCCCGTACAAGTAAAAATTGACGAATACCAAATTGTTTTTTCCCAGGATACATATAGCCTTTGAGCAGCACGTTATGACCATTTAAAGCCCGTGCAGAGTCAGGTATTGATGCCGCTGGCGAACCCTCTGCGGGTTGCAACACGCCATAATGAACTCTCTCGAAACCTTCAGGTAGTTCAGCGGCATATACCCATGACAAATATATCGTTCCACCAATAAGGCAAACCAACGAAAAGATAGTAGCTGTTTTAGCGAGCCGCTTACCAGTGAAAATATCTGGACGATTGATAATGTCTCGTAAGGCTACGAGGCCTAGACAAAAACCAACCGTAGGTACTGCAAGCAACCACCAGTCAATAAAAGCGAGGGGTGACAGGAAGGCGAGTGTAGCAGCAGCAATCGATGTGCCAGCCAAAGCCTTGTAGGCATGATCCTCGTTGTTTTCAGAACTACGTTTTGTAGCTTTTACAGGAGTATCAAAAAGTCCTTTTTTCATGACTGCTGTATCGCGCTGGATTTTTCTAACCAGCGGCGTCCCGTTTTCCTGGCTGAAGAAGGTAGCGAGACAGAAAAGCCGCAATCGCAACAAGAGCAAGCCAAAGGCCCCACCTTAGCAGAGATTTTGCAGATGACTCATTCTCAGAATGAAGAATCGGACGATCATCGGGCCGAGACTCTTTTGTTGCGGGCTGTGAGCCCGTGCTCACAACCATTGAGCGATCTGTAGTGACGTCATCTGCAACGACATCAGCAACCCGTACTGGCGTGACAGACGGCTGCTCTGCAGGGAGGTCTGCTTCAGTGGTTGTTGTGAGACCAGCAAGACCCGCTAATGTAGCTGCTCTACGAACAGCTTCGGGATCTATTTCACGAAGTTTTACCAAAGCACTTGCTGCTGCAGGAAGCGGGCAAGCTTTCATATAGTTCACGATGGGCTCGCGCACAAAAATGTTTTCGGGAGTTGCGTCAACGTAGATAGCCGTCAACTTTGCTATCACAGACCAATCCTGCCAGCGGGCAAGATCAGCAATGACAAGGTCTGCAAGTTTTGGTTCATTGAGCAACAAGCGCAAGGATTCAAGAACCCGTTCGCGTGGAATTGTTTCTGATTCTTCACCAAGAAAACGCAGCGCCATGACCGCGGCATACGTTTCTGTAAATGGAATTTCCCGAGAACTACGATCAAGAAAAAGTTTATCAATGAGATCAAGACCCGTTGGACCAACGAGCACAACATAGCAGGCAATCAATGCATCTAAACCACTTCGCAGATCAGATGAGTCGTCACCAAGGTCTTCACCAAGAAGAATTTTCTCTATTTCAGCTGCATAAGCTGGTGTTCCACATATACCTAACATCGTGGCGTATAAACGACGCCTGTTCGACGGAATGCGTGGCGTTTTTATCCATTGGAGCAGTGCAGTCGGGTCCATTCTATTTTCAAGGCCACGCACATCGTCGTATGGTGCTATTGCAAATTCATCATATGCGTCTCGAGCCAACACATCATCCTTGTCTTCGAGATATTGTTGAAAAAATGCAAGACGATCTGGACCAGATTCAGGGAGTTGATCGAGTTTTTTAAGATATGTAACAGCGCGTTCATTGATGGCAATTGGATTCGACCAAATGAATTCAGGAGGCTCAATTCCCATGATCAGATACAGATCCCCAGGGGTGGTTGCCTCGAGCATGATTGCATCAATCAAAGTGTTTGCATCAAGCAAATTAGTTGACCGTAGAAGGTCTTCTCCTTTGAGGACATTGACCACTTCGAATTTCGCCTGCGGTAATGGACCCTCAGCATTGGGTCCCAGAGCCGATGCGGGAGGTGGCTCAACAAGGCGGGCAATGATAGCAGCTTCGCTCTGCTTAATCTCCTGAGAGAAAGTTAAGCCGACTGCTGCACAAAAAGGACAGGCAAGAGATTGTTCAAGTGCCACAATGAACAAAGAACTGATGGCAAGCATCAGAATAGAGAGTCGAGCAAAAGAAGAGACCGGAATTCGCATACCATTAGTTTATAAGACACATCGTAATGCCGAATCAAGGTAGAGAAGAAAGCTCGCTTTTCTACGTTTTTTGCCTTACCCAAGCCATCGGGCGACATCGGTGCGATAGGCAGCCACAGCTGGTAATAATGCCGCCAGAATCGCGAGTACGATGAGAAAAGGTACAAGGAGCAGTTCAGCCGTCGTATACGATAAAAATCCGGCCGCAACATCGGCATTCGTTGCTATCCAGGGTCCAATGAGTCCGACTGTACCGTGCCCAAGGAGCAATCCAATGATTCCTCCTCCAACAGCAAGGAGAATAGCTTCAATGAGTACTGTTGCCAGAACAACGCTGCGACGAGCCCCCAACGCCCTCATGATTGCCACGTCCCGGCTCCGTTCAAGAGATGAACCAACCATACTTACGAGGATGCCGATCGCAGAAACAATTACGACAAGAGTGGTGACTAACAGCAGCAGCAACTCAAGAGGTGTGACAAAAAGATCAAGGAGCACACGAATCTCAGCAATTGGAAGTGCAGCCTGTGCATCGCGACCCTCGTTAATCGCATTTCGGAGCCCCATTGCTGTGAGTTCTGCAGGGAGACCAGGAAAAGCAGCTGTCTCAAGCAAAATGGCGGTTACCTCGCGTTGATTATATGGAAGAAGACCTTTACCGGGTGAGTCGTTATTCGTGGGTCCGGTTTGCTCGGTATTTTCACTTGAATCAATCGGCTTGGCGTGCCCGTCTTGAAGATAAAAGCCTTCCATATTGACAAACACACCACGATCAATGGGTGTGTCAGTTCTGGATAGAATGCCAGTGATCTGAAATGGATCATGGACTTTACCATCATCAGCACCATGCGTCGGTGCAATTTTATCACCAACTTGTAGGTTCAGTGTAAGTGCGACCTGGCTTCCTAATACAGCACTGTAGAGATCCTCATCGTGAAAGTTAGTCCCTGAAGAAAACTCAAAAGGTTGGCCATTACCGCGAGTGAGTCGATTGAAATACGTAGAATTTGTGCCAACTACTCGGTGACCACGAAAGTAATCACCCATACAGATGGGAACAGCAGTCTGAGTACTCGCTGCCCATGTTCCATCTTGCCCATCAGGACGTTCACGAGCGGGCAAAAATTCGGTATACGTCGCCCACGAAATGTTCTCAATCGGTTTACTGATTAGATAAACACTATTGAGCACAAGTTGTAGTGGGCTTCCTTTTGCCCCAATGATCATATTGTACCCCAGGCCTGCACCAGACTCGAAGGCTTGTTTTACAACACCACCTGTGATTAAGGTTGCTACGACAAGCGCAACACCAAGAGACATCGATAATGCGGTGAGGCCACTTGTAAATGCCCGCTGCTTAATATTTCTCCATGCAATGCCAAGCAAACTCATCAATACACTCCATTTGTTGTTGGATGAACTGCGGCAGCCCGATTAAAATCTTCCAAGCGATGGCGTACTGGAAACTGCTCTGCTACCTCGGGTGCATGTGTGACAACCAAGAGAGCGACTTCTTCTTCCCGGCATGTCGTCTGTAGGAGATCAATAACTTGTTGTTGATGTGAGGGATCGATACTTGCGGTGGGCTCATCAGCAAGAAGCACTCGTGGCCGATTTGCAAGCGCGCGGGCGACTGCAACTCGTTGTTGTTGGCCGATACTCATGGCTGCTGGCTTATGATGGAAACGGTCCGCCAGGCCAACGGCTTCAAGGAGTGACTCAGCCCTTTCCTTGCTCGATACTTGTGACCCAAAGCTCATTGCAACAAGTACGTTCTCAAGAGCAGTGAATCCTGGAAGTAAGTTGAATTGTTGAAATACAAGACCGATTCGATCGGCTCGTAGTCGATCCCGCTGTGGCTCAGCTAGCTTGACGATATTCAAACCACCTACCAGGACTTGGCCACTGTCGGGACGCATAATGCCAGAAACGACATTTAAAAGTGTTGACTTGCCAGAACCACTTTGGCCTTCAAGTGCAACAAGCTCACCTGCAGCGATCTGAAAAAAGGGTATGTCAAGAATCAGGAGAGGATCACCACCCGGAACAGAAAAAGATTTTTTTACACCGTTCAGTTCAAGAACAGCTGATTTCTCAACCGGGCTTTGGGTATTTGAATGTGTTTGTTTCATGGAGAAAGAATCGCTGGAACACGAGGTGGTGTCAAAAGGAGTTTTTCGTGCCGGGCTTTCCGTGGAGAAAAACTCCTTTTCGACAAGCTCTTCGCCAGATGAGGATAGACGACGGCCGTGATTTCTTAAGAATTTGAGGGCAAAAACTTTTGATTGGTGCAGTGGCCCGCCAAAACCTGTGGGTGATTGAGAAGGAGTTGGTGCGCGTGTATAGTCCTGCCGGAGATACTTTACGGTGGCTGTGCCCGAAGGCACTCTGACAACTACCGATCTGACGACTCGTTATAGGAGTTTTGCTGTGTCCATTCGTGTTGGCATTAATGGTTTTGGTCGTATCGGACGTCTCACATTTCGAGCGATATATGAAAAATTTGGCCTTGATGGTGAGGTGCAGATCGTTGCCCTCAATGACCTTACAGACGCCAAGACAAATGCTCATCTTCTCGAGCTAGATTCGAACTACGGCCCATTCAAGGGGACAGTAGGAACCGATGGGAATGATCTCGTTGTTGATGGCAGAACGATTAAGGTTTTTGCAGAGCGGGATCCGGGATCGATTCCATGGGGGTCAGAGAATGTCGATATCGTTGTTGAAAGCACAGGTTTTTTCACTGACGCAACCAAGGCGGTCGCCCACAAGCGAGACAGTGTAAAAAAGGTGGTGATTTCGGCTCCAGCAAAAAATGAAGATCTCACGATCGTGCTTGGTGTGAATGATGAGATGTATGATCCATCAAAGCATCATGTCATATCAAATGCTTCCTGTACTACGAATGGTCTTGCCCCCGTAGCAAAGATTCTTCACGAGAAGTTTGGTATTGATCGGGGTTTGCTTACTACGGTTCACGCGTATACCAACTCTCAGAAAACAGTCGATACAGCGGCTGGCAATCTGCGTGATGCACGAGCGGCTGCTTTGAACATTGTGCCAGCAGGAACGGGTGCTGCGAAGGCAGTCGGTCTTGTCATACCTGAACTACAAGGCAAGTTTACCGGTATGGCGTTTCGTGTGCCGGTCCCGACTGTGAGCGTCGTTGACTTTACTGCAACGTTGGACAAGGAGGCGTCCCCAGAAGAAATTAATGCTGCCATGAAGACAGCCGCAGAAGGTCCATTAAAGGGAATTCTAAGGTATTCTGAACAGCAGTTGGTTTCAACTGATCTACGAGGTGATCCACACAGCTCCATATTCTCCGCTGTCGACACCATAGGCCTTGGAAATCTTGTGAAAGTCGTTAGCTGGTACGACAACGAGTGGGGTTATTCGAACCGCGTTGCTGACTTACTGAATTTCCTGGAATCAAAAGGGCTTTGAGTAAGAAGCCTCATTCAGAAACTATTCAATGAACGGCCGGCCTTTCTTTCAAAGAGGCCGGTCGTTTTTATTGACTTCCTCCAGAAGCGGAGTCAAGTTTAGCAATAGCTTCCGTTTCAATTGTTGAGCCATCGAATTGCGTCAACTGGACGGAGATCCGAATTGGGGTTTTCTCTGGTGCTGTGGTTGGCCATGGTAGTACGAAATGGAGTCCACGGGCTCTAGATGTACGCCTAAAGTGCTGGTGAGCTTTGGCTGCAGGGATTGTCCATTCTGCAAACTGACGCCCTAAGCTAGCCTCTTGTGCCGTTGCTGTTGGTTCATATGCAGCCACGTAAATGTCACCGGCAGTTGTGACAAGACGTTCATCGGCATCACGTGGTTCAACGACAAGTGTTACACCCTCGGGAAAGCCATCACCATCGGCGTCATAACACACCGTTTTTTCATGATTAATAACGAGGTGTGTTAGATCGGATTGGTGACCAACGCTTTCGGCAAAAGAAAGCTGGCGAATAGGTCGAGAGGCACCTCGGTCACCTGAATCTTGTGGCAGTGGTGGAACGCCTTCAAGGGTAGGAGGCGCCATATCTCCACTGGGATTAGGAAGACTGTTTGAGCTCTTCTCGCTCCCTGATGTAGATGGAGGATCTGCTCCAAAAACTGGACCATTACTGTCAGAGTTACTACCACCTCCATCAAAGCTCGGTACATCAACGTGTGGCGGCACAAGGAGTGGTTGAGCAGATGTCGGAGACGACGGTAACCTGGTGTTTGATGAAGAGTCGTCAATGATTCCAAGCTGCTTACGAAGTGATGCGTTTTCATCCGTCAACGTGTCGAGTTCATAGTACTGTGTCTGCAACTTGTCTTGGAGACAGTAGATCTGATCTTCTTGGAGTCGCAATTCTCGCTCAAGAAGTTGATGATGAACATCACTTTTGCAGCCGCAAATCAATACTATCGGGCACATGAGTAATGCCACCGAATATGGGCCAGCTGTCACCAATTGAGATAAAGTTTTTTTCATGACGCGCCTCCTTGCGCCTCACGCACCGTGTAGGGCTATTAGCCCGTGGGAATTTGCTCTATCACCTCATCAATAAGATGATATTCACATGCTTCGTCTGCTGACATAAATCGATCACGATCAGTATCCTCTTCAATTTTCTCAAGAGGCTGACCAGTATGTTTCAGCAAAATTTTGTTCAATTTACTTTTGATATTTCGGAATTCATTGGCATGAATCATGATTTCTTCTGCGGTGCCTTCCATGCCAGCGAGTGGTTGATGAATCATGATTCGTGCATTTGGTAGAGCACGCCGTTTTCCGGCCGTTCCAGCAGTCAAAAGCAAAGCACCCATGGATGCGGCTTGACCTATGCAATATGTTGCAACATCACAACTAACAAATTGCATTGTGTCATAAATTGCCAGCCCTGCTGTAACGCTTCCTCCTGGTGAATTGATATAGAGATGGATATCACTCTTTGGATCGTCAGTCTGAAGAAAGAGCATCTGCGCGACAATGGCATTCGCCATTTCATCATTTACCTGAGAGCCAAGGAATATGATGCGATCTTTTAACAGCCGGCTGTAAATGTCCATTGCCCGCTCTTCGCGGCCACTTTTTTCAACAACATAAGGGATTAGGGGCATTTAAATGATTCCGGTTATTCAGGAAAAAGATGAAGGAAAGAAAAGATGCCTAGTCGACGTCTTTGTCTTCTTCTCCAGGGGGTTTGGTGAGAATGTCATCGACGAGACCATATTCTTTAGCCTCCGTCGCCGTGAGGTACCTGTCTCGGTCTGTGTCTTGCGCTATCTGTTCAATTGGTTGACCAGTATGTGATGCAAGAATTTCATTTAGTACGGCACGAGTTTTAATTATTTCATCAGCTTGAATTTCAATATCACTTACTTGTCCACCAACTTGTCCATATGGCTGATGAATCATTACTTTGGCATGAGGCAAAGAAAATCGTTTGCCAGAGGCACCGCCGGCGAGCAATACGGCACCACCGCTGGCAGCAAGACCAACACAATAAGTGGCTACCGGACACGAAAGTATCTGCATTGTGTCATAAATTGCCATTGTTGCAGTGACGCTTCCGCCAGGCGAGTTAATGTAAAAATGGATATCTTTTCGACGATTTTCACTCTGCAGATAGAGTAATTTCATGACAAGTTCATTTGCATTTCCGTCATAGATCTCACCCTGTAAAAGAATGATCCTGTTTTCCAACAGAAGATCACCAAGTGTCATCTGTCGCTGCCGTTGGTAGTCTCTGTGAGCGCTCGCGGCACTTGGATCAATCGGAGCGTTTGACGATGGTAATGGAAACCTTTGGACAGGCATGAGCAACTTTCAGAAGTGCGAATGAATCAAAAAGAATAACTGAAAAAACTATGAAGATGAATCTTCATGAGCAAGTGGTGTGGTTGGAATTTCATCTTCGCCGGCAGCAATACCACAAACGGCGTGGTCAATAGCTTCAGCATCCGGTTTCGGAAATTCAAAAGGCATGTCTTGGAATTTGGCTTGCGAAGTAACAAGATCAATGGTTTTGCGTTCAATAATTTGATTTCGAAGCACATCCATAAGACCCCTTCGCTCAAGACTGGCACGAACACGCCGTGGTGATTCGCCTGATTGAGAAGCGATAGCTTTTATTTCTGCTTCATAGTCGGCAGCAGTATCAGAGACATTCTCAGACTCTGCAATCTTCTCCAAGATAAAATGTTCTTTTAATGAGCGTGCTGTACTTGCCATGACAGACTGACGAAGTTCGTTGACATATCGACGGATCGAGTCATCATCGAAACCACTCCGACGAAGTTCTAAAATTGACCGTTCCAGTTCTCGCTGGCTCTGGCGACGTAATAATTCAGGAGGAAGTTCCCAACTAGCTGACGCTGTGAGGGATGCCGAAACCTGTTGCCGAACCTGTTTTCTTTGATGCCATTCGAGTTGATTGTGAAGCTGTTTTCGTACTGCCTCACCAAGATCGTCAGCTGACTCAAAATCACCTAACTCTGTAAGCAGTGACGGAGTTACTTCCGGCATTTCAAACCGTTTTACATCAAGGAGTTCAATTTCCAACGTGACGGTCTTTCCGCGGAGATCCTCAACAGCGGCTTCCTCGGAAATCGATATTTTGGATGTAACGTTCTCGCCAGGCTTTAATTGAGCAACGAGTTTGTCGAAACCATCTAATTCTGCATCCGCAAGAGAAAGTTTTGGACGAACAACGATTTCCATCTCTTCTGCATGGGAAAGCACCTTGCCGTCGTCATCAGTGCATTTTAGATTCGCGACCATGAGATCGCCTACTTTGGGCGACCCCTTTGCTGGAACAAGTCGACCTCGCTCTCGCAGGAGATTGCCCACGGCTTCTTCGACATCGGCATCAGAAATTTCTCTATTTGGTCGCTTGATAGAGAGGCCTTTCCACTCCGGCATCTCAAATTCAGGGCGTACTTCGATAGAAAATTCGAAGGTCATTGGTCCATCGTCTGGCAGAATGACAGCCGCAACATCGAGGTCAGGCTCACTGATTGGTGCAAGATTTTCCTGTTCATTCACACGTGCGAGAGCGTCATTCAGAAGTTTGGACCGGATTTGATCGTTTAATTCCGTTTTAAATTTGCTACCCACCAGCTTGCGTGGGGCTCTTCCGGGACGAAAACCAGGCAAAAGGGCTGTTGGCATGAGATCACCAACAGCCTCTTCGTAATACCGGTCAATTTCTTCTCGAGGAACAGAAACCTTCACTTTTCTTTGACAGGTAGAAGTTTCCTCTACAGTCACATCAATTTTGAGTAGCTGAGGCTCGGCAAGGCCTGTTGAATCGTCTGACATCTTTGTCCTGTTAAAAAAGTGTGAGAGATAAAGTACGTGCTAGTGTTTGTAATAATGCGGGAGGTAACCCCCATTCAGTGGTTTGGAGCCGGCTTAATATGGCAACCATTCCACAGAGGAGAGCGGGTGATGGGATTCGAACCCACGACAACCACGTTGGCAACGTGGTGCTCTACCAACTGAGCTACACCCGCTTCTTTGATTTTTGGGAAGGTAGTAGGCAATGAATGCAGCCACTAACTCCTGAAAACCCCGTGATTATAGGGTATAGAGCGCCTGTCGCAAGGTCATACCCCGCGTTCTCGGCGTGATTTCTGCCGAAACTGAAAACTCAGCTAGGGCATTTGGAAAATCGGACTCAGAGTGGATAATCGAAGTTTTGGCACCTCTGGCGAGAAAACTGCCACAGTTGTCGCTACCATCGAAACTCAGCACACAACGAAACCCTCGTATCCTGTCAGGATCTGATCCTGTACAGGCCGGATCTCGGATTGCCAAATGAAGTTGCAACTAGTCTTTAAAACAGCAAAGTCTGGCAGGAAAAAGTACGATGTAGACCTTCCAATTGTTATTGGTCGGGGGCAACAGGCTTCATTTCGCATTCCTCACGGACAAATAAGTCGTCGTCATTGCGAACTATTGGAGTCGAAAGGATCTGTCTTTATCCGTGATCTCGGCTCAACAAATGGAACGATGGTAAAAGGCACGATGCTACCTAGCAAAACAAAGGTTCCTGTCCGTTCGGGGAGTGTGATTCAACTGGGAGATCTTGCTTTTCGAGTTAATTATGTTGCACCAAATGATGACCGTGCTACACCAGCAGTCGAAGATTCATTTGAAGAAGCGATTGATTTCCTTGAAGCAGAGCCTGAAGGAGAAACAGTCGAAGCATTTGCGGAGTCAGTTTCACGTCCAAGTAAAGAGGATCCAGTTGAAGTAGGGTCCCTGGACGATGATCTCTTTTTGGAGGCAGACGAAGAACTCAATGCCGATGACGACGATCTTCTAAATGATAAGAATACATCTCAAGAATCTACAGGGACTTTATCGGATGAAGATATTGATGATTTCTTAAGCGATATTTAATAAGTGAAAGATTGAATTAAAAATTTTTACAGTGAAAACAACATACACCTAAAAACTTTTTGGATCGTTAACTTTATGCAAGACCAAGATAACGAATCTCGTTCCCTTACGATTCGTGACTTAGCCCGTGCTAAGCAGAGTGGTCGACCGATAAGTATGGTTACTGCCTATGACTGGTGGTCAGGTTGCCTTGCAGACTCCGCGGGCGTCGACTGTGTTCTTGTCGGTGACAGCCTTGCGATGGTCATAGCCGGCCGAGAGACAACACTTTCAGCCACGATCGAACAAATGATTTATCACGGAGAAATTGTTTCTCGTGCCGTTCAACGAGCCATGGTGTTCGTTGATCTCCCATTTCCGTTACAGCATTTGGGCGTGGGGAAAGCAATTGAATCTGCAGCTAGAATTCTGCAGGAAACAGGTTGTCAGGCAATTAAGCTTGAAGGAACATCGGGCCAACAAGACGTCATAGCCGGAATTGTTGAGGCTGGTGTTCCAGTGATGGCCCATGTAGGGCTTCGTCCTCAGGCGGTGCATCAACTCGGCGGATATCGTATTCAAAGAGACAGAGAACAACTTCTCACTGACGCAACAGCAGCAGCAGCAGCAGGTGCCTGCGGTGTTGTTTTGGAATGCGTGCCATCAAAGCTAGCGGCAGAGATAACGGCTGCACTACAAATACCAACGATAGGAATCGGGGCAGGCCCTGACTGCGATGGTCAAGTCCTAGTCATGCACGACTTAATAGGTCTCTCTATTGATCGTATCCCTCGGTTTGTTAGGTCGTATGCTGATACGAAGGAAACTGTTTTGGATGCCCTAACCTCTTGGCGACAAGATGTTGAGTCCAAAGTATTTCCTGCAGAATCAGAGACGTTGGCTTAAGAAATTCGAACCCAGCTTCTGCCAACACGGAATAATGTTGAGGTTTTAGAAGTAGGTGCTCCTCTTTCCTAAGGCAAGACTACCTCATCGGAAATAACAACAGGCTTACTAGCTCGTATGGTCTGTGGTGAACCAACGGTGCCAGGAACCATGCTACTTCCAGCAAGTGGGACACCATTGCCACAGTTATTACATGTATTCACTGGTGCACACGGTTGGCATCCAGGTGCACTACATGGTCGCATGGTAGCTGGTGCAGCAACTTGAGGCGGAATTGCACCGTTGGGTGTGAAGCCCGGCGGTAGATGACCAAAGCACCGTTCGTACTTCCAGACTTCAAATTTAATATAACGTTCCTGAAGGCTTTTGCAGCCAGTAAGCCCTGCGGCGGCCAGCACAACTGACACGCACGCGATGGCTCGATAGATCCACGGCGTCCTTGACATTGATCCTTACTCCCTGTGGCAAGGCGGACCTACAAGGACCGCCATTATTGTGGATTGAGACTAGCCCTCAGCACCCCTGAGAAGCCTAGCAACACTACAACACACCACGGACGGGGCAAGAAAAGTGAGAATAAATTTTGCCGGAGCCAGTACAAGATTTCTCTTGCCGTTATTTTTAGCCCTTACGATGACGAATTTTCGCCCGCATACGTCGTTTCTTTTGCCCGAGTTTTCGTCGCCCTTTACCTGACTTCTTCACTCCCATTAATTAGTCTCCACTGTATCTTTTGGAATGTTCGTTATTTTCCGTACCATTTAGCCGAGGCTGTGTAGCAACAGCCGAAAACGTATTAGAATACACGAAGCGGCCATTGCAAGGTTTCACTCGGTATTCCGTCGCTCGTTGGCCCCAGTTTCATCCAAACATGATCACGTTCTTCCCAACCTATGCCCAGTGGATCGAGGCCACAGGTGTCTGGCGGGTCAATATTCACGGTATGGTCACGCAGCACCTTCCAGTGGCTAGTCGTCGGCGAACGGTGGCCTACGCAGTCGTGAAGAGGCTTTTAAAACTGGATGAAGGTCAACTTCGATCACCAATTTTTCAAGCCCGTTCAGAGAAATTTCTGTTTCAGCGAATATCAGGACAGTCCGTTCAGATTACGCTTGGGGGAAAAATATTAGATGTCGGTATCTCAAAGCGCACTGGTCACTTTGAAGCAAATTTTGACCTTGATGCACAAACAGTGTCCGCAAGCGCAGTAGAGACACCGTACGGGCAAAAACTTTGTTTTGAATCGGTGGATGAAGACGTAGATTCCAGGCCTGTGAAAACCACAGGCTCCGTTCAATTGGTCCACCCGAGTGGTATCTCAGTTATTTCTGACATTGACGATACGGTCAAACTTACCAATGTTGCGGATCGTCGAGAACTTTTGGCAAATACCCTCTTGCGAGAATTTGTACCAATTCCAGACATGGTTGATCTTTACAAACGATGGTCATCGTCTGGAGCAGCCTTTCACTATGTATCAGCTAGCCCGTGGCAACTTACGAAACCACTCAATGATTTTTTTCATTCTGCGGGCCTGCCAGACGGATCAATGCATCTGAAGCTTTTCCGTTTAAAGGATTCAACACCACTTGGGAGAATGCGTTCTTCAAAAAAATCAAAGCAGGATGTAATCAATGAAATAATAGATAACTTCCCACACCGAAAATTTATTCTTGTCGGTGACTCTGGAGAGCGAGATCCTGAGGTCTATGCAAAAGTAGCCCAGCAGCGTCGAACTCAGATAGCAGGTGTTGCGATTCGTCGTGTTCCTAGCAGAAGGTCCAAGCAAAAAGTGGAATCCGCCCTCAAGATTCTTGCACACGCTGTGCCCAGTCACAGTTTGCGAGTCTTTACTACAGCAGATGAAATAAGTGACCTTCTTTCAGTGAAAGAGCAGCTCTAGGCGATACTTTCGAAGGCATTCTGAAAATGCTCAATGATTGGTGAATCACCGGAACGCCAAAAGAGCCAACGGTTTTGAACCTCTTTGGAATTTGAGAAAAGAACCGTAACGACATCAAGCCGAAAAGAATAAGCTTCAAGCCGATGCTGCTGTATATAGGCATTGGCTAACATACAAATACGTTGTTTTTTCCGTGTATCGATTGTTTCAGCAGGATGCCCGTGTTCGGTGCTCGTTTTAGAACGTACTTCGACAAAGACAACCGTACGCTTATCCAGAGCTACGATATCGATATCACCGCGCAGAATGCGCTCCCGGTGAGCTATTATTTTGTATCCCCGTTTTCGAAGATAACGGACGGCTTCTTGCTCACCTCGAAGGCCAATTGTTTTGCGGGTGGCCACTCAAGCCCTCTTTGCGACTATCAGATCACACGTGCATTATTTGGTTACAACGTCGGTTCGTCGTTCACGAAGGCGTACAGCCTTGCCTACACGATCTCGCAAATAATACAACTTCGCGCGTCGAGTAACGCCGGATCGCTTCACAACGATCTTTGCAATCTTTGGAGAATGAACAGGGAATTTACGTTCCACGCCTTCACCAGAAACAATTCGGCGAACAGTAAACATTTCGCGACTGCCGGAACCACTACGGGCAATGACAACACCATTGAAGACCTGGGTCCGCT
>JAUWWJ010000156.1 GCA_030616935.1 Planctomycetaceae bacterium | reverse complement strand
ATTTTTTTGGTTAATAAGCGAAGGGAACTATACTGTGCAGAATGCAAACAAAAATTGAACTCCTTGCACCAGCTGGAAATTTTGAATGCTTGCGTGCAGCAGTTGCAAACGGGGCTGATGCAGTGTATTTCGGCCTGAACTCTGGTTTCAATGCACGGGCTCGAGCAGAGAATTTTTCACTTGAGGAATTGCCCAGAGTGATTCAGTTTCTGCATCGGTATGGTGTTCGAGGCTACGTCACGCTGAATACTTTGATCTTTACGGAAGAGTTGCAGCAATTTGCAGAAACACTTGCTGCTCTTTCCGATGCTGGGACTGATGCAGTTCTTTTGCAAGACGTAGGTGCAGCGTGTCTTGCGAAAGAGATCTGCCCTGAATTGCCGGTTCATGCATCGACTCAGATGACCCTAACCAGTGCAGAAACAATCCGACTGGCTGAAAAGATTGGTGCACAACGGGTTGTCCTTGCACGAGAGTTATCAATTTCTGAAATAAAAGATATAGCGGCAAGCACCGACATGCCTCTGGAGGTGTTCGTTCATGGTGCGCTGTGCGTAGCCTATTCCGGACAATGCCTGACCAGTGAATCATTGGGTGGTCGAAGTGCAAATCGTGGTCAATGTGCTCAGGCGTGCAGACTCCCATATGAGGTTATTTGTGATGGAGAACACGTTGACTTAGGGAATCAAAAGTACCTGTTGTCGCCACAGGATTTAGCAGGCTTTGCCCTTGTGCCTGAACTTGTAGCCGCTGGAGTGACTTCACTGAAGATAGAAGGGCGGCTGAAAGCGCCTGAGTATGTCGCCTCAATTACACGGAATTACCGGCAAGCTATTGATTCAGCTGTATCTGGAAGTTCGGTCAATTTTGAGCCAAAGCAGATTGAGGAAATGGAGCTCACTTTCTCACGTGGATTCTCTCCGGGCTGGCTCAATGGCTGTGATCACAAAATGCTTGTTCCGGCGACAAGCAGTGCAAAACGTGGTGTAGTACTTGGCCAGATATGTGGCATTTCACACGAACGTATTGCGGTTCAACTCACCGCGCCAGTGAAGCGAGGAGATGGCGTCGCTTTTGATACCTCGGCTGACGCAGCGTCCCAGGGAGCCAGGGTCTATGAGGTATTTCATCATGGTCGTTCACTCACAGAATCTGTAAGTCATGGCGTTGTTGAACTTGCATTTGGCCGAGATGCCATCGATTTCGATGCGATTGAAATGGGGTCGCAGGTATGGAAGACCGATGATCCACAAGTGACGCAGCGTCTACGAAAGTCTTTTCAGGCAAATAACCTGCAAAGGCAACAGCCCATTAGCCTTGAAGTCATAGCTCATGTTGGTGAGCCATTGCACGTCACGGCAACACTTCCCAACGGCCTAAGCTGTCATGTCAATACCGAGATAGAATTGGCAGAGGCCAAGCGGCATCCATTGACGCACAACGTGCTTGAAGAACAGCTTGGCCGTCTTGGTGGAACACCATTTATGCTAAGTGGTATCGAATCCACGATTACAGGCAATCCGATGGCACCATTTAGTGTCTTGGGGAGCCTTCGCAAAAAGTTGATTGCAGCACTCGAAGACTTGGTTATTTCTCGGCCGATTCGCCAACGCGTAAAAGATATCACCAGTGTCGTTCAGAAAGTTGTGTCGACTGGTTCACCAAAAAAAACTATTGAGCAAGCCAGCAGTATCGAGCCAACGTTGCATGTCATGGTGCGAACGTTAAAGCAGTTGCACTCAGTACTTCAGCTAGGGGAGAGGAATCTTGTAGCAGATTTCTCAGACATTCGGCAGTATCGGGAAGCTGTGGAAATGGCGAAGCAAGAAAATGCTCAGTTATTTATTGCCACACCACGCATACAAAAACCATCTGAGATGGGAATATTTAGTTCGTTAGCCAAGTTTGATCCGGCCGGTATGCTCGCACGTAATTTCAGTGGCCTCGAATATTTCAGGGACAAGCGTATTCCAGTCACTGCTGACTTTTCATTTAATGCAACAAATCCGCTCACTGTTGAGTTCTTTAAGCAACAGGGTGTTGAACGAATTGCAGTTTCCTATGATTGCAATCGTGAACAGTTGGTGAATTTGACCTCAGCGGTGGCGGGGAATCTTCTCGAAGTCGTCATTCATCAGCATATGCCAATGTTCCATATGGAGCATTGTGTGTTCTGCTCGGTTCTTTCTCCCGGTACAAATAAGACAAACTGCGGCAGGCCGTGTGATGATCACGTTGTGCAGTTGCGGGATAGAATCGCTGTCGATCATCTGCTGACTGCTGATGTTGGTTGTCGCAATACGCTTTTCAATGCTGTGCCACAAAGTGGGGCAGAAGTGGTGACGCAACTCATTAGTAAAGGAGTGAAGCACCTGCGGATTGAAATGCTGAATCAAAGTCAAGAAGAAATGGCAGGTATTCTTGAAGCATACAGAAAGCTTCTGGTTGGTGAAGTTACTGGACGGGAAGTGTGGGCAAAACTCAGAGCAGCAAATCGTATCGGGGTTACTCGCGGAACACTAGAAGAGCGACGAAACCCGCTCGCTATTCTTTAGGAGTGTTTTGCATCCATGCTTTACTACGGTATTGCGAAGGTGCAAGGCCAGTGTGTTTTCGGAAGGCACGAGTGAAGTGACTTTGATCAAAAAAACCACAGTCCGAAGCGATCTTTCCAACCGCGTTGTTTGAATTAATAAGTTGTCGTTGAGCAAGTTGAAGACGAAGACGCATAACGTATTCCCCCGGACTCATCCGAAATAATTTACGAAAGTCTCGTTGAAGTTGGCTCGTGGAGAGATCAGACTTTTTTGCCATTTCAGGTATGCTTACATTGTGGCAGCAATTGTTAAAAGCGTACTCAAGAGACGGAGTCAAACGCTGATAATCGTTAGGAGCGTTGTCGCCTGGCTGATCAATTTGTCTCATGACGCCAGCTAAGCCAATGATGTTGTTCTGAGAGTCTGAAAGAGGCAATTTAGTGATAAGGTACCACCGAGGCATGCCAGAGTGATGCGTGACCAATTCAGTCTGATCGTAGACTGGGTTTCCGGATTCCATGACTCGATTATCTTCTGCAAAATATTCCGCAGCGAGAGCGGGTGGATGAAAATCAAAATCTTGCTTTCCAATCATGTCAGATGCATCTGAGAATCCATGAAGGCGCACAAAGCAGTCATTGACATGGACAAACTGGCTTTGCCGATCTTTTACAAAGAAGGACACATCAGGGATTGCATTAAACAGTCCAGAAACCTGATCGACACTCATGAATTCGTGTAGTTTCCGTGCCATTTTTACACCCCAGTGATAGTAAGAACAACAGTGCATTATACCGCCGTGCGTCAAAATTACAAAAAACGATAGATTGTCCGCTAGGGGTGGTTGCTTTTTTTGTACTAATCCATTGCCTCCTGGGTGGGGTAAGCAGCCCAAAAACTGGTTGAAATTGGAGGGAGGGAAACAAAAGTGCTGGTGCGAGTGTGTTGTGCTGAAACGGGTGACAAAAGTAACAAGAATTTTTCGAGATGACGCGTACACGCAGGAATGTGTGTTTCACGCTATCATGCGAGCAGCAAAAATTATTTTGAGAACGTCGGTGTGGGCACAATAGTGAGAGCACGCCGCGTGAGTAATCCCAAGGGAGTAAGGAATGTCAGAAGATTCACTCGAGAATGTAGTCATCATTGGGAGCGGCCCAGCAGGTTGGTGCGCCGCAACATATGCCGCTAGAGCCCAGTTGAAGCCACTTGTTTTTGAGGGGGCTATTACTGAAGAGAACCGTATGGCGGGAACCTTGCCGCTTGGCCAGTTAGCGCTAACAAGTGAAGTAGAGAACTATGCTGGCTTCCCGGCGGGTGATCTGGCTGCATTTCTAGATTCAGCACTCCCTGAAGATCGTCGAATGATGATGGCTCCCCACGCTGGTGAAGGTGTGACGGGCCCGGAGCTAATGGAACTGATGCGACAACAGGCAGTCAACTTTGGTACCCGTGTCATTACCGACGATATTCAGAAGGTCGATTTTTCTGAAAGGCCATTTACTCTGACGCGAGCAGGTGGTGGTGAAATACAATCACAGAGTGTGATTGTTGCAACAGGTGCAAGTGCCAATTGGCTTGGATTGGAGAGTGAAGAACGTTTTAAGAATCGTGGAGTCAGTGCCTGTGCAGTCTGTGATGGAGCGCTTCCAAGATTTCGAGATAAAGAACTCGTTGTAGTTGGTGGTGGAGATTCAGCTGTTGAAGAAGCCACGTATCTCACAAAGTTTGCAAGCCGAGTACATCTTATTCACCGGAGAGATGAATTACGTGCGAGCAAGATTATGGCAAAACGAGCGATTGATAGTGAGAAAATAGAGATTCATTTTAATTCGCAACTGGTGGAAGTTCTCGGTGATGACAATGATGGTGTCACCGGTGTTCGCTTGCAAAGTACAACAGAATCGGGTGAAGAAACCACAGTACCTGCAGCGGGTGTATTTCTGGCAATAGGTCATACGCCAAATACGGCATTTCTGGATGGCCAATTGGAACTCAATCAGAAGAAATATATTGTTTGGCAAAACTACTTTCGTACATCGACGAATGTTGAGGGTGTCTTTGCAGCTGGCGACGTAGCTGACGATTATTACCGCCAAGCTATTTCGGCAGCTGGCACCGGCTGCATGGCGGCTCTTGATGCCGAAAGATGGCTGGCTGAACACGAGTAGGCTGTCTGGCGTTCAAGAGTCACAGTTTCTAGTCGATAGAACCGGTTCATATCGATAATTCTTGAAATGAATTGGCTCAGGAAGAACCACTGGTTCCAAAAAGAAAAACCCGGCCGGATGGTATCCGGCCGGGTCGATGTGGCATAGTTACTGAACTATCGGGGAACAGTTCAGAAGTCACGCTGATTTAGATTCCGCAAGATGGCTCGCAACCACAGGTTGGTTCACATCCGCAGGTTGGCTCACATCCGCAAGCTGGCTCGCAAGCTGGCTCACATCCGCAAGTTGGTTCACACCCACAAGTTGGCTCACAGCAACTTCTTTGTGCTCGACGGGCCATCTTTGCTTGGTGAAGCTTGGCAAACCAAGCACGAATCTTGCCGCAATGCTTCTGTTCGCAGCAACCGGAGTCGCAGCAAGCAGACTCACAACCACAGCTTGGCTCGCAGCCACAGGCAGGCTCACAGGCAGCTTCGCAACCGCAAGTAGGCTCGCAACCACATGTTGGCTCGACACCACACGTT
>JAUWWJ010000170.1 GCA_030616935.1 Planctomycetaceae bacterium | reverse complement strand
TGTTTTTTTCCTATGCGCGACTGAAAGCAAGCATTGTGGGTGGTGTACGTTCTTTTTACTTCATTGTGATTCCGCTAAGATACAGCCTTCTGTACATACAATGTTTGATAAGGGGTGGTGATATGAAATTTGGCTTGTTCTCTGTGATGTTGCTCGGTTCAATGTTTGGCGTCTCGTTTGTGGATGCTAGCCAACCGAATATTGTGATCGTTATTGCAGATGATCAGGGATATGGAGACCTTGGGCACACCGGCAATCCAGTTATTAAGACACCGAATATCGACGCACTTGCAGCGGAATCAACGAGCCTGACCGACTATCACGTTGCCCCGACATGCTCTCCGACCCGTGCAGCACTAATGACAGGGCATTGGACTGACCGGACCGGAGTCTGGCATACCATTAACGGTCGCTCAATGCTTCGGGCGAACGAGGTTACTCTCGGCCAATTGCTCAAAAATAATGGCTACAGTACTGGAATGTTTGGGAAATGGCATCTTGGGGATAATTTTCCGTACCGGCCTGAAGACCGTGGATTTGATGAGGTCTATCGACACGGTGGTGGGGGAGTCGGGCAGACTCCCGACGTGTGGGACAATGCCTACTTTGATGGTTCGTATTTTTATAATGGCGAGATAGTTCCAGCAGAGGGATTCTGCACGGATGTGTTTTTCAGTCAGGCCAAGAAATTTATGAAAGAACAGGTTGAGGCAGGAAACCCATTCTTTGCCTACATCAGCACAAATGCACCACACGGTCCCCACCACTGTCCTCAAAAATATCTCGACATGTACTCGGGCGAGAGTGCAAAGATCGCAGCCTTCTTCGGAATGATCACGAACATCGATGATAATGTTGGTGCAACCCGAAAATTTTTGAAGGAGTTGGGTGTTTCTGACAACACACTCTTTATTTTCACGACCGATAACGGCACTGCCACTGGTAGTGAAGTCTTTAACGCCGGAATGCGTGGGAAAAAAGGTAGTGAGTATGAAGGAGGACATCGTGTTCCATTCATAGCACATTGGCCAGCAGCAGGCTGGAATACGAAGCACCAGTGTGACATTCTCTGTCATGCGGTTGATGTTGTGCCAACTGTCGTTGGGCTTGCAGGAGGAAAAAAACCTCAGTCGCTTCGGTGGGATGGCGTTTCAATTGAAACACTGCTTGATCCAACAAAAGATCCAGCCGTTTCAGATCGCATGCTTGTGACAGATTCACAAAGAATTCGTGATCCGATCAAATGGAGGAAGACGGCAGTCATGTCACAGCAATGGAGGCTTGTTAACGGAGAACAGCTGTTTGAGATCAAGAGAGATCCCGGGCAGAAGAACGATGTTGCCGCTGATCACCCACAGCAGGTAAAAAAAATGAAGGCTTTTTACGATAGTTGGTGGGCTGAGTTGGAGCCTACGTTTCTGCAAACGACAGAGATCTATTTGGGTGCACAGGAAGCCCCGCGAGTCACGCTGACATGTCATGATTGGATTGGTGGCACTCCTCCCTGGAATCAGCACATGGTCCGTGCAGCGATGGGATACCGGCAAAAAAATTCCGGACGAAAGAAACAAGCAGGGCCAGAAGAGAGTCAGTCAGCCTCTGGAAGTTTCTGGGCCGTGAAAGTTATGAAACCTGGCACCTACACTTTTGAATTAAGGCGATGGCCGACGGAAGCCAACAGGCCTCTTGCGAGCAGCCTTCCAGCTGGTGCTGCTGTACCGGGAGCAAGTAAGGCGTTTCGTGAAACACCTGGCGAGGCAATCCCTGTTGTTTCAGCTGGTCTACGAATCGATGGCAAAGTCAAAGCAACAGAATCGATCACAGAAGGACAGCTTTCAGCTGTTCAGATGTCTGTAGCGCTTCAGCCGGGTTCATATGAACTTGCTCCATTCTTCCAGACAGAAGATGGCAAAGAGGTTGGCGCATATTACTGTATCGTGACAGGCCCAGGGCAGCATTAACACTGTTGAGATTTACGACTGCAGGCTGCCGAACGGGATGTTTACGGTATCTTTCGTTGTCTCTACGATGGCCGTCTCCGCCGCATCGATCAGCTCTCCAAGCTCCGATGAGCTGATTGATAATGGCGGCATAATGACAACCGTGTCTCCAAGTTGTCTCAGGAGGGCACCGTGCTGTCGCGCCGCGAGGCAGGCAACTGTCCCCATTTTTTCTTCCCATGGATAAGGACTGCCTGAGTCCTTATCAGCTACAAGATCAATGCCTGCTACGAGCCCACATTGACGGGTGTCTCCAACATGAGGCAGTTTGGAGAGTCGTGTGACATGATCGTGAAGCTCTTGTATCCGATCAGGAAGTTTTTCCAGGAGGTTTTCCTCGTCAAAAAGCTTAAGAGATTCCAATGCCACTGCTGCCGCAAGTGGATTTCCCCCAAACGTATGACCGTGATAGAAGGCACGACCGTCCTTGTGGCTCCCTAGAAATTGGTTCCATATTGCTGCCGTTGTTATTGTTGCAGCCATGGGTAGGTATCCAGCGGTGAGTCCTTTCCCGAGACAAAGTATGTCAGGTGAGACATCTTCTTGCTCACAGGCAAACATGGTGCCCGTTCGGCCGAATCCGACTGCAATCTCATCGAGAATCAACAAAATGTTATATTGCTGTGTCAGTTCACGAACTGCGCGGAGGAATCCTGGAGGATGGACAAGAATTCCACCAGCTGCTTGTACAAGTGGTTCCATAATCAGTGCAGCAATTTCATTCCCTTGATTTTTGAAAAGATTTTCAAGTTCGTGGAGTGTCGCTGCTGCCGTCGTGCGCTGGCTGCTGGCATCTATTCGGGGTCCACCATCGCCCGTCGATGACATTGAGGCAGTCATGCCTGGACCAGCAACTCGAATCGCTTTAAATGTCAGTGGTGAAAAAATTGATGTAAATCGATCGACACCCCCAACGCCAATTGCACCGAGGGTATCTCCGTGGTATGCCTCTCCAAGTGAAACGAACTTTGATCGATACAGTGTTGACTGTGGGGCTCGGTTTCTCCCTTCTATCTCTGACTGATGCCAGTATTGAAACGCAATTTTTAATGCGGCTTCGGTAGCTGAGGAACCATCACTCGAGAAAAAAACTTTTTCGAGGCCGCTTGGAGTGATTTCGGCGAGTCGCTGTGCGAGACGCACGGTTGTAGGGTTAGAGAGTCCGAGGTTTGTTGTATGCGCAACCTTTGAGAGTTGGGTAGCAATTGCGGCATCGAGTCGTGGGTGCCGATGGCCATGGACGTTACACCACATGCTGGCAGATCCGTCGATATAACGATTGCCATCTGTGTCGAATAAGTACACGCCTTCTCCGCGTTCGATAAGAAGTGGCTCGTATTCAGCCATTTGAGTGAATGCGTGCCAGACGAGATCTTTGTCGCACGCGTGCAGGTCGGTCAAAGTTGGAAGGTTGGTAGGCATGGTTTATTACAGCAGCGATCTCATTTCCCAAAATGATTGTACTAAGTCTATGATTCCTGGCATCACACAGTGGCGAAGTGCGGCAGCTGTAGAAGCGTGGGAAACTGACGCCAGACTTTTTTGTCTGTTTGAGAGTATTGTATGCCCAAGAACGCAGGTATTTACATGATTGTTCGATGAGGCTGGGTTCTTCTAGGTGCATTGCCTATCTTTATATATATAAGTGATGCCTGTACGTACCGTTTGCTGCAGCCAAAGCACGTATAACAATACCGCGGTCGTCGACATTGTTTTTATAACCGATCTCCCCATATTAATTGTCTTTGAACTGGAATGTTTGTGACGAGTTATTTGCCGAACTGTTCAATGTTGCTTTTGCGGCGTAGTGCGGTCTCAGTGCCACAGTGGATTATGTTGTTGGGTGTGGCAACGTGCGTGTCAGGATGTGGTCCGGACACAGCGGTGCGGAGTACGGATATCCGTCAGTATGTCGCCCCCAAAGAAAAAACACTGTCAGTAGACAAGATAGCTCAGGCTAATAGGCAAACGACTGGCCGAGAGCGGCCCAGGCAAATTGATTACACGCTCCCGAAGAATTGGACAGAAGTGTCAGGGCCTTCAGGCATGCGTCTTGCGACGCTTGCTATTGGCGATGGTGAGGACGGTCATGAGATCTCGATCATTCCTGCTTCTGGAACGATTCGTAGTAATGTTGAACGATGGCAAAAACAGCTTGATAAAGAGGCCTCTGATGAAGAGATTGCCGGACTCGTTGATTCGGCAATGTCGAAGGCAGGAAGTGTTGATGTTCAGGGACAGAAAGCAACGGTGGTGTTGCTCACCCAATCAGTAGATGACGATGAAAAAGAGGCTCAGTCAATTCTCGGTGGCATGCTTCCAATTGATGAAAGTAACACCTTATTCGTCAAGTTTCGTGGTCCTACTGAGATTGCCCAAAAAGAACAAAAGAATTTCATTGCGTTCATGGCGTCCTTACGACTGCTTCAGAATGATGCGAAACAAGCGGACTAGGTTTGTGGAAGACAAGGGTTTTGATTATGGCAACAGGTAGTATGCCCATTTCATCGGTGGCATCATCTCAGATTACAGCGAGTTCTGTTCAGAAGTCCGCGTGGGAAGGTTTGCGAGCACTCGGGTCGCTGAAAATTACGGTTGTTATGTTCCTTGCCGCAAACTTTTTGCTGTTCGTGGGAACACTTGCCCAAGATGAGAAAAGTCTTCCGGAGGTCAAAGCAGAATACTTTAATTGCTGGCTGGCGAAGGTTCCGTTTTCCGACTTTTTTCCGGTGACTGTTTTCGGTGATTCGTCACTTACCGGATGGTTTCCTTTTCCCGGTGGCGCAACGATTGGGTTCATTCTTCTGATAAATCTGATCGCAGCAAAGGCAACCCGCTTTCACATCGCCTCAAAGGGTTCAAGGCTGTTTTGGGGTACGGTGGTCTCTGTTGTCGGAGGACTATTGGCTCTTCTTGTCATCCTTACTGGGCATCAGACAGATGGTCTGCAGGGAAAGCCACCACTGGCGTATGACACAGTCTGGCAACTCATGCAGGTTGGATCTGCTGTAGCGGCGGTGGGTCTTGCTGCCGT
>JAUWWJ010000037.1 GCA_030616935.1 Planctomycetaceae bacterium | reverse complement strand
GGTATTCATCAATGTCAGTTGCAATAAGCGATGATTGGTGAGACATAGATTAAAAGTATCCCTCTCTCTTTTTCTTCTCCATTGAGCCGGCTTCATCGCTATCGATAAGCCTGCCTTGTCGCTCTGAAAATGTGGTCAGTAGCATCTCCTGAATGATCTCAGGAAGCGTAGTGGCTGTTGAGTCAACGGCGCCAGACAGTGGGTAGCAGCCAAGGGTACGAAAGCGAACTCTTCGCATTTCTGGTTTTTCATTTGGTTCCAATTGCATTCGATCGTCATCGACCATGATCATGACACCTTCTCGCCAGACAATGGGTCGTTCTTTTGCGAAATAAAGCGGTACGATCGGTATCTGCTCAAGATGGATGTACTGCCATACATCGAGTTCAGTCCAGTTTGAAATTGGGAAGACTCGAATACTTTCGTTCTTCTTTACCTTTGTGTTGTAAAGATTCCATAATTCAGGTCGTTGGTTTTTGGGATCCCAGCGATGAAAATCATCACGGAAAGAAAAGACTCTTTCCTTGGCACGGCTTTTTTCTTCATCACGCCGAGCTCCACCGAAGGCTGCATCAAAACGATGAGTATCAAGTGCTTGCCGTAAAGCCTGCGTCTTCATGATATCAGTATGGACTTTACTGCCGTGCGTAAAAGGGTTGACTCCCTGTGCCCGACCTTCTTCATTGACATGAACAATGAGTTTGAATCCCAATTCTTTCGCAATGTAATTATCCCGCAACTGATACATCTCCTGGAACTTCCAGGTGGTGTCGACATGCATAAGCGGAAATGGTGGCTTGGCTGGATAGAACGCCTTCTCGGCTAATCGAACCATAACGGCCGAATCCTTGCCGATTGAGTAAAGCATGACAGGGTTGTCAAATTCAGCAGCGACTTCGCGAATGATGTGAATGCTTTCAGCGTCAAGCTGACGCACGGGGGTAAGCGAGTAGGCGGTCATCGGTTCTCACGTTTGGGAAAACAAAGAATTTCTCGTACTGTAGGGGAAATTACGGAAACGAAGCAATTCCTCCTCGGCCCACAGTTCCAGGTTTCTTACGGTATTTTTTAGGCATACTTTTGGAGATCGTGAACATAGGTAATTTAGTGGAATGTTCAACACCACGTTTGGAGCCTCTTTTATGAAAATGAACACACACATACCAAGCCAAATTTTTCGGCCAGAAGGATTCATGCGTGTCATTCTCTTTGCAGTTCTTTCAACCATTCTTTGTGTGCAATCCAGCCAAGCAGCTGAACGAAACATCATTGTCTTTGTGACAGATGATGAATCGCCAACGTTGGGTTGTTACGGTGACCGCGTTGCTGTGACTCCGGCTATCGATTCCATGGCGGCGGATGGGGTTGTGTTCGACAACGCATTCGCAACAACAGCAAGTTGTTCAGCAAGCCGTTCAGTCATCCTGTCTGGATTACATAATCACGCCAATGGCCAGTACGGGCATCAGCATGACTTTCATAAGTTTGCAAGTTGGTATGACGTGGTCAGCTTGTCACTTCCTCGAGCCTTAGCCCGAGCAGAGTACCGAACCGCGCGTATCGGAAAGTACCATGTGGCGCCAGAGGAAGTGTATCACTTTGAAACCGTACTCCACGGAAATCCACGCAATGCAGTCCAGATGGCAGATGTTTCCGCTGAGTTTATCAATTCGAAAAGTGAGAAGCCATTCTTCCTCTACTTTGCCACCAGTGATCCCCACCGTGGAGGTGGGCGTGACGAAGACTCTTCCTTGGAACTGAAACCAGATCTTTTTGGAAACATAAAAAATCGAGGCAGTCATAAAGGAATAAAGGAAGTTTTTTTCGAGTCTGAGGACATGCAGATTCCAGCTTTCTTACCCGATACGCCAGAAACTCGTAGTGAGCTTGCTCAGTATTACCAGTCGTGTGCTCGCATTGATCAGGGGCTTGCACGGCTTGTTGAGATTTTGAAAGAAGCAGATCTCTTCGATAAAACACTCATTCTCTTTACCAGTGATCATGGCATGGCATTCTCTGGCGGAAAAACAACAGTCTATGAGCCTGGCCTTCGCGTTCCTTTTGTCGTTCGTGATCCGTATTCAAAAGCACGAGGAGTACGAACTCAGAGTATTGTCAATCACACAGACATCGCGCCGTCATTACTTGATTTTGCAGGCGAGCTTGACCATCAAAAGCAGCGTCCAAAGCACTGGGTGGCACCAAAAGAATATTGGAAAGATAAACCGTATGCTGCGAATGAAAATCATGGTCCTCGAAAAGGTTTCGAAGCGTATCACGGACGATCCTGGATTCCAATTCTGTCTGACACAGACATGCCAATTCATGATGCACATTTTGCATCACATACATTCCATGAAATTCAGATGTATTATCCTATGAGAGCCATACGGGATCATGACTGGAAACTCATTTGGAATATTGCGCATCCACTTCCCTACCCTTTTGCTTCCGATCTCTGGGCCGCCAGTAGCTGGCAGTCTCAGTATCGGCGGAGCCTTGACGCTCCCTACGGAACAAAGACCGTCCAAGAATATATTCACCGTCCAAGGTTTGAGCTGTATCACATTGCAGAAGACCCAGAGGAGGCCGTGAATCTTGCTGATGATCCAAATCAGGCAGCAGTGCTTCTCAGATACAAAGAAAAGCTCAAATCAATGCAACGGCAATTTGCAGATCCTTGGATCACGAAGTGGAATTACGAATAGTCGTTATCTTCTCCACAGCAGTTGTAGGGAGAGGCCAAGGCCGGGGTCAAACTCTATGACATCAGTACGTCCAGAAGTGAAGCTTGTCCCTTGAAAAAGTTCACGGTCAAAGAGGTAGGAGGCGAGGAACTCAAGGCTGAAGCCAGCTCCGATTTGTTGATCAAGCCCAATACCGGCACGCTGGTCGAACACATAGAAACGTTCTTTTTCAATCAGCCGATCAGCCAAAAAATAAATCTGCGTATCAGTGCGATAGCCACCAAATAACCACAGTTTGTCAGCTAAACGTCGACGCACCATGGCATTTACATTCACAAGTGGAAAGTAGTTGAAGGTCACTTCCCAGTCCTCATTTGGACGCCATTCAATTCCAGCAGGCAAACCAATTTTAGCCTCAAGTGTCTCATCGGGCTTCCACACGTAAGCGATTCCTGGGAGAGGGTACGGCAACTGAGATGTTGGTGAATAGAAAAGACTAAAGCTCCAGTCGTCACGTTGGTTTCGTGCTGGTACGGTTGCAAAGAGAATTGACATGAGCGTCAGATCACGACCAGCATAAAAAGGTTTGTCACTCGCCGAACCAAAGAGGAATGTACCACCAACGGTACTGCCAGAGGCAAGAGGACGAATGTGAGTGACTCCGGTTTCAACTAGCCAGAATTGACTTGGTACAGGTTCCGCTGAATCAGGTAGGATTGCATTTGTTGCCAGCTCGAGTCGCCCAAACTTGGCAATCGCTAACCAGAGCGGTTTTCCTTCTTCTGGAATACCAAGAGGCATGGCCACCCGGGCAAACTGTGCATTCATTTGCAGGTTTGCTGGTTGATTGACAACAGGTGTGTTGGGAGCCCAGAAACCACCCATGCTCAAAGGAGCATCCCGACCAAAGCTAGGCTTCTTCCGTCGACCGGACCCTGGCTCAATCGGGTCTAGATCAGCAATCGGTTCGCTGGCGAATGTATCCTGCTCAAGATTAAAATCGACCGGTGGGAGGAGATCAATTCGTTGACTGGCATCCCTATACGGCGTCCATTGATTTGCCGTATTGTTCAGAGGTGTTTCATATGGTGCTGAATCAACAGGTTGCACCCAAACAACTTCTTGCGCCGAAATCGTGCTCGCCATGAGGCAGCACCAGAACGAGACCTGAAGACGCGAATGATGGGGTAACACGGTAAAACCACAGGTGGGTCATGGAATGTAAGTGAGACCTTAGCGAGCCTGTCAATGGCGTGCAATTCCGGAACATCTGCAAAGAAAGCACGTGCTTACGGCCGCATTCGAGAATTTGAGCCTTTGGAACATCACCCTGTTGCGTTCTCATATACATTGTTTTCAGCAACACTATGCGGAAGCAGGAATAGAGACTCGTAGAAAAAGTACTTAGAGCTTGGAGTTGGAAGCATGTCAAAACTTTTTGATCTCGATGAATTTGTTCAGAAGGCAATTCATCACCGTGCCTCTGATATACATTTTCAGACTGGTGATGAACCCCAGTTTCGAATCGATGGTGCTATTCGACAGATTAACTTGCCAAAGGTTTCATCCCAGCAGATCGAAGATCTAAAGAGTCTCCTTCTCGATGATCGTTCTTCGAGGCAACTTGACGAGCATGGGGCTGTTGATCGTGGCTACCAGGTAAAAGGAACTGGGACCAAAAAATCCTGCCGTCTTCGGGCAAGTTTTGCAAAGTGCCTTGAGGGATTTAAGGTGGTCTGCCGAATTGTTCCTGAGGATATTCCAACAGTCAAAGGATTTGGAATGCCTGAGATTTTCGAAAAAATATCTCTCGAAAACACTGGCATGGTTATCGTTTCAGGTGTGACTGGTAGCGGGAAGTCGACAACCATTGCCGCAATGATTGATTACATTAATCAGAATCAACAAAAGCATATTCTGACACTCGAAGATCCGATTGAGTTTGTCCACACACCACACCACTCAGTCTTTACACACCGTGAAAAAAATGCTCATTTTGACTCGTTCTCAGATGGCTTGCGGACGGCACTACGGCAAGACCCCGATGTAATTCTTGTTGGAGAAATGCGAGACACGGAAACGATTCAGGCGGCCATGCAGGCTGCCGAAACTGGACACCTCGTATTCGCAACGGTTCATTCCGCGAGTGTCGCAGATATTCCAGAGCGAATTATTTCCACGTTTCCAGAAGATGAGCAGGATCAAGTTCGTTCACAAATAGCGAATGTCTCAAATAGCTTTATTGCACAGTCTCTTGTCGGTAAAAAAAGTAAAGGCAGTGCCGCAGCATTTGAAATACTTCGCTTGAATAATGCTGCTCGTAATCTCATTCGCGAACATAAAAGTTTTCAATTGGACTCAATCATGCAAACTCAGCGGCGAGAAGGCATGGTGACTCTTACCCAGTCTTTTATTGACCTTTATGCAAAAGAAGTCATTTCTGCTGATGTGTTACTAGCCCATGCGCCAGATGTATTACGCGCGGAAACATATATAAAAGAAAATCCACAGACTACGTAGAGAGTCGATGTTCCGTCACAGATCTACACAACTACTCAGGGAGGAAGTGGTCATATGGATAACCATAAGAGACGTCAATTCATAGCCAGTGGTTTTTTTGTTGGATTTGCCAGTTGGTTGTATCCGTCTCGTACAGTGGCAGAGGAGCAGACGACTCCTCATGAAATTGAAGGACCTTTTTATCCAATCCTGCCACAAAAAGACAAAGATTTTGACCTAACGCATGTCACAGGAAATAGAGGTCCTGCGAAGGGAAAAGAGATATGGATTACGGGAGAGGTTTATGATTCCGCAGGGAATCCAGTGGAAGATGCAACAGTTGAAATCTGGCAGGCAAACGCCGAAGGTCGTTACAACCATCCGCATGATCCAAACCCTGCTCCACGTGATCAGGATTTTCAAGGATGGGCTATCGTGCCGAGTGGCATGGCAGGCGGGTTTCGTTTCCACACGGTCATGCCTGGTAGCTATCCTGCCGGACCTGGCTGGGAACGCCCACCGCATATCCATTTCAAGGTGATGAAGCGAGGCTTTGTTGAACTGATAACACAGATGTATTTCCCGAATCACCCGCTCAATGAAACAGATCGTCTGCTTCAGCGTAAAACAGATGCAGAACAGAAATTGATGACTGCAAAAGTCCTCCGAGAGCGAGACAGTGCCTTTCACTATCGCATTGTTCTTGAAAGGGCATAGATAGACGTGTCAAAGCATCCATGTGGTATCAAGTAGCTCTTATGTAGAGAAAAGCATCAGTGAAAAATATGGAGAACGCCGGAATGACAATTCAGAAAATATTAATTGGTTTTGGTGTACTCATTTCCTCTCAGGTTCTTGCATCCGGTGACAAACTGGTGCAACCTCTCGAATTGAAAAGCCTGCTTACTACAAAATCGCAAGAGAATGTACTCTCGCCATTCGCGGCAAATTCCAAGGTGGAAGCAGTGAAACTGTTAGGCCTTCAGCAAGCAGAAGATATTGAAAAGCAAATGAGTTTTAAGACGCACCGAGTGCTCCTGTTTATGTGGGCAGGGTCGGGGCAAGATCGTCTTGATTTTGACTTAGTGAATGGAAAAGCAATATTCCGATACGTTCCTGGTCGAACACGCGACTATCGGAAACACCAAAAAGCTTTTGCTGTAAATAAGACGTTAACATGGGAAGTAGAAAGTTTTTAGACGAATGGAAATTTAGGACCAAATGGTCACTGCATTGCCTCCTAAACCTTCGTGTATGCAAGATTGGCATTATTCTTCATCAATACCCTTCATGTATTCATGAATAGATATTCTGATGATGCAATAAGGAAATTTCTGTTTTTATGAACGAACACATATGACAGAACAATTATTGTAATTTACTAAGAAAATTTTCAGCAATGTTTATGTGACGTTGTCTTTTTGATTTATCCATTTTCTTTGCCATGGAACACATCATGGCCCATCGAGGATTTTTTGAAAGTTCTTCAGAGTGATTCCATATCCATCGCCAATACAGCCCATCCCAGATTTTTGTCCATTCACCAGTTGAATAGTTGCTCATTTTTTTAACGTACGATGATCCTGAAAAATATGGTTTTGTTGTTATGAGGCCACCATCTGCATGCTGGCTCATAGCGTAGACATTAGGAACCATTACCCAGTCGTAACTGTCAACAAACATTTCCATGAACCATTTGTAAATTTCATTAGGATGGATTTCACAAAGGAACATGAAGCCGCCAAGAAGCATTAGCCTTTCGATGTGATGACAGTATCCTGTCTTAAGGATTCGGTGGATGACATTATCGATTGGACTAATCCCGGTTGTACCGTCATAAAAACTCAGTGGGATACATCGAGTATGTTTCCAATGATTGCTCGTCCGCATCTCTATGCCATGATCGACATAGGTTGCTCTCATGAACTCACGCCACCCAATGATTTGACGAATAAAGCCTTCTAGAGAATTGAGTGGGACAGAATGCTTTTGAGAAAATTTTAAAGTTTGATCAAGAACTTGCTGTGGAGTTAACAATCCAATGTTCATTAATGGAGTAAGCACGCTGTGCCAAAGCCAATTCTCATTTTCAACAACAGCGTCTTCATAATCTCCGAAGAGATGAAATCGTTCGTGTAAGAAGTGAGTCAGCCATTGCTCTGCTGCTTTGTGAGAACTTGGATAATACAATTCTTCGATGGAACCATAATTCTTCGAATATTTGTTCTCCACATGAAGTTTTGCTTCTTTATCGATCTTATCACGCCGAACAGTCGGCAGTGAGGGAATCGTGCCAAGTAATTGTTTAGGAACTTTCTTGCGATTGTCTTCGTCGTACGACCACTTACCTCCTTCCGGCTCATCACCGTTCATGAGAATGTTAAGTCTCTTGCGCTGATGTTTATAAAAATCTGCCATAAACCATCTGCTGCGTTCTGTTCGGTACGCATGATTGAGTTCATCAGAATTTATAAACATGGGTGTAGGAATGAAATCAAGTTGAAGGTTTTTAGTGTTACACAATTCAACCAATCGTTTTTTTAGCAAGTAGTCATGAGATTCTGTGACGCAAAGATTCTTAACTCCTTTTGAGGCAAGTGATTGAATGTGTTTATTCAGTGTGTCTCCATTCTCTTTGTGTTCTACATAGACCACCTCTGTTGTTTTTGTCTTTAAGAATTTTTCATATTTTTTCATAGATGCACGATGCAACCATAACTTTTGTTTATGAAAAATTGCTGGGTACTTCAGGTCTCCAAAAAACAAATCATCTTCGATGAGAGAAACTCCGTCGCAACCCAATTTCAATCCTTGATGGTTTTTGAAAAGCTGGTGCGGGAATACGAGTAAATGTGATTTTTTTTTCATCATAATTATTCAGGCAAATATGAAGTTGATGTGTCAGTGAGTGTGAGAAAGTAGCAACAGCGGTGTATTCATCATGCGAATACATCAAAACTTTTTAATTTTTTAGAGCATCAAACGAAGACACTTGATGAGTGCATTACGTCAATAACCGGCCTTAGAAAAATCGTAGGACATGTGAAAATCCTATTTCAGTAATGCATCAGTGGGTAGGAAGAAAGTGCGGGGCCAAGATTTTGACGTTTGCGAGAGGGTGATCACCAAAAAATGTGGGTGCCCAGAAAATCTTCTGTTTGCCGAAGGATTTATGGGTTATTCATAAAATTCGTAATTTCCGGTTAGTTCGATGCAGATACTGCGGTTACTGAAATAGTGAAAATTAATGGTTAAAAATCCCTACTTGGGACTCGTGAGAAAGGATATGAACCGTGATTGCCCTCGCCGATCCAAATAACCGAATTCCAAAAGCTGGAAAGCAATCTCAGAGAAGCTCGAGAATGCCCTCGAAAACGAGTGAGCCAAAAAAGATCATTGGTCTTTCGCCCTCTGAGAAGCGAAGAAAAACAATCCTTTCGAATAAGAGGTCAGCGCTTTTTGACAGAGCCATTGAATACATCGGAGGAGATGTTTTTCTCGAGAAGGATGCAGAGCGACTCGCCAACTCACCGCCAGCCGATGCAAAAATCCCACTAGAAGGCTTTTCTTCGGATAAAAAGTCCGCCTCGAATCGTTCTCTCTCACCATATCTGGCCAGTTTGTACCAAACGCGGCTGCTGTCAAAGGATGAGGAGCAATTCTATTTTCGCAGAATGAACTGGTTGAAATTTCAAGCACTTCAAAAGCGAAGCCGTCTTGATCCTAAACGAGCGACAATGAAGCAAATGAAGCAAATCGAGTGCATTCTTGCAGAGGCGGAGACGGTAAAGGCTATTCTTATCACGTCCAACCTTCGCTTGGTCGTATCGATCGCCAAGAAATTTAACGAACCGAGCCACTCTTTTGATGAACTCATCAGCGAAGGAAATGTTGCCTTGATGCGTTCCGTTGAAAAGTTCAATTTCGCTCTGGGCAATCGATTCAGTACATACGCGACCTACGCTATCCAGAGACACTTCTTCCGAATTTCTCATAAAAGCCGCCAGCACCGTAATCGTTTTGCCTCTGATGATGAGCCAGTCAATGATCGGGCGGAAGAAGTATCGGATCACGAATCATGTTCTCCTGATCAGGTTCGTTATCTCAAAACACTCTTCTCGAAGTTCTTGCACTCTCTCGAGACCCGT
>JAUWWJ010000468.1 GCA_030616935.1 Planctomycetaceae bacterium | reverse complement strand
GAAGAGTCACCAACGGATATGGCACGATATCGTGCGGATTGGAGTGAAAAACAATTGATAGAGGGTGCTGGCTGGTGGCGAAAGAGGTACGACCAAGGGCTTCTCAGCCTGCGAAATCCATGATGCCTCAAGGACTGACGTTGGCTGGATTCCTCTTTTTCAACCGGAGAAACAGCATGCGTTTGTTCCTCTTCCACGGCTTGTTTATGATCAAGCATGGATTAAGAGAAGATTTTCGGTGAAATCAGAATGTGTCTGACTCGACATGTCCGGTTTTGATCGGAGGATAAGCCGGGAATTCCAGCTTGTCGAAGTGTTTGCTCGCCTGTACCGGCCTTGGCCTTTGTATAGTTAGGTTGGCCGCCATTCCCGTGAGCCTTCACGTGTAGTTCGCAATGATATGGATACTGGTCAGAAAGGATTGATTCGTGCAGATAAACGTTTCCGCTCGACACGGGCATCTTAGCGCTGCTTCGCAGTCAAAAATTTCTGCAAAAGTATCACGTCTAAAAAGATATTTTGATCGTATTACCTCATTGGATGTGACTGTTGATCTCGCGAATACATCTCTTCCGGCAGTTGAAATTATTGCATCGGCTGAGCATTTTCATGAGCTTGTAAGTCATGAGACTGCGCCCAACCTCTGGCGGAGTGTTGATGGTGCAGTGCAAAAACTCGAGCAGCAATTGCGGAAGCATAAAGAAAAAGTGCGAGATCATAAAAATGTTGAGACAGTCCGAAGAAGTTAATCTCATCCGAGTAGACACAAAACAACTATGAAATTTTCAGATTTTGTTTCAGTCGATGCCATTCGTCCAAGTGTGGCTGCAAATTCGAAAGAGGGTGTCATTCGTGAGATGACGCAGTCACTTGTTGATGCTGAGAAAATTGCAATAGGCGAAATGGACAGCATTGTGAAAGCGATCATGAAGCGAGAAGACCTCGGAAGTACAGGCATAGGTCGTGGAGTCGCGGTGCCTCATACAAAACATCCAAGTGTTAGCCGGCTTGTTGGAACGGTTGCAATTAGTGAGCAAGGAGTTGATTTTGAAAGTTTGGATGGAGAGCCAGTACAACTGTTTTTCCTTCTTGTTTCACCCCCAGATCGACCTGGAGATCACTTGCGAGCTTTGGAAAATATATCGAGACAATTACGAGACGATGCTTTCTGTAAAACGTTGAAAGAGGCCGGTGGGCCTCAAGAGGTCTGGCGACTGCTTGAGGACGCGGATGCCCAAAGCATCGCTTCGTAGTTTTGGTGAGGTTAGAGGGATGAAGCCACTAGTTGGCTGTAAAGCCGATGACAATAGATCAGACTGAAAATTCGATGCATGAGACTCATTCACGAGAAGTTGTCGTGGAAAATGAGCAGGGGCTTCATGCTCGGCCAGCTGATTTGGTGGCGAGAGAAGCGCAGCGATGGGAATCACGTATTGAATTTGTAGGAAAGGCTCAAAGGGTTGATGGAAAAAGTATTCTCGATCTGTTGACTCTTGCTGCTGAAGCAGGCACGCACCTAGTTGTTGAAGCGACTGGCCCAGATGCCTCTGAGGCGCTTGATGCCATAGGAATCCTTTTCGAGCAGAAGTTTGCTCTGAATGAAGAAAATAGAAGAGCCCACACGAATAAAACAAAACAGGAAGAACAGGTTTCCAGCGATTCGGCTGGAATAAATACGGCAACCCGCGAGGGTGTCGCCGAGAGGAATACAAACAGTTGACAAGATGTCGGTATACACAGGCTTCTTGTCTTAAATGATGGTTGTCTGCCTGGCGGTAGATAAACACTGACAAAATAAACAACAAAAAGGAGACGCGACGCGAGGCGCCCGGAAAGTAGGATGTTGATTGTTAGCTGAAGCGAACGCTGTCGCTAACCGATCTCCCTACAAAACGGATGTCGCCTTGATCGCCGGCGCCCATGCTAAAACTTCAAAGTATTGCAGTCTCGTCAGGAGTAACAATCGGCGAGGCGCTTGTTCTCGACAGCGAAGGCTTTCGGATTCCAAGGCGTTTCGTGGCGCGGAGTGCTGTTGATACAGAGCTTCAACGGCTGTCAAATGCAGTCGCTGAATCCACAGCTGAAATTAAGAAAAACCGTGATGCAGTTCGGAAGGAACTTGGCGAACAATACGCCGCCATATTTG
>JAUWWJ010000102.1 GCA_030616935.1 Planctomycetaceae bacterium | reverse complement strand
GCTCGGGGTGTATCAGCGTCTCGGCATTCGGGACGATGGGGTGGCTACCACCACACCATAGAACTCTTTGCTTTCCTAACGGATATTTAATACCAGTGGCCGCTGACTTTGGTGAACTTGTTGCGATTGTCCAGGCGATTGGGTCTGAACTATACGAGCAGTTACAGAAAAAGCTGGAGAGCCGCCCCCAATTGAAGTTGGGTTTGGCTGTTCTCGGCATTAGCATCTGCCTTCTGTTCGTAGGGAAAACGGCAGCGTGGCTTTTTTCGGCTCCCACAGAAACCCCGCTTGGGAGGGTATCTGGAAGGGTTTCTCTCGATGGAAATCCGGTTTCTGGGGCAACTGTTGAATTCACCCCAGATGAAGGATCAACATCGTACGGTATTACAAACAGCAAAGGTGGTTACACGCTTCAATACCTTCCAGACCGCCCGGGTGCAGTGCCCGGGCGCCATACCGTGCGGATCACAACCTATGATTGGCGAACAACAGACGATGGACAAAAAGTTGAGGTGCCGGAGAGGGTGCCTGTTCGCTACAACCGAGAATCAATGCTCACAACGGATGTGACACCGGGCTCTCAGACGCTGGATTGGGAATTACGGTCGCGGTAGGACGATCCGAATGCCGATCAGGCCGTCTGTGTGTATCCAATCAAATACTTAGGTTTAAACCGATGAAGACCCTGCTCCTCTCGAAGCGCAATGAAAAAGGGCTGCTGTTTGGAATTGCCACGGCAGGTCTCTGGTTCTTCTTCGGAACGGTATGGCTTGCAGATCTGTCTCAGCCTCTATGGGCGGGGTTTTGTTTTTCGTGGTTATTTCTCTCCATATTGTGGCTGTCATTTGGTGTTGTTCGACATGCTGATGCGTTGGCAATACGTCTTGGAGAGCCATATGGAACGATCGTGTTAACACTGGCCGTAATTGGGATCGAAGTTGCCATGATTGCAGCGGTCAGTCTGACGGGAAAGGCACATCCCGGACTGGCTCGAGACACAATGTTTTCGGTCGTAATGATTGTGCTCACTGGCATGCTGGGTGGCACACTACTTGCCGGCGGACTCCGCCACCATCGGCAGGAATACAACCTGTCAGGTGCAAACGCCTACCTTGGTGTTCTGGTTCCACTCGCAGTACTCACACTTATCGTCCCCCGATTTACAGAGTCAGCTCCTGGTGGCAATGTGTCTTCCTTACAGGCGGCGTTCTTACTCGTAACATCCGCAGGACTCTATGTTATTTTCCTGCTTGTTCAGACAGGCAGTCAGGCTGCATATTTCCTTTCCCCGACAAACATAACGCAGCACCATGACGATCCCCCGTATTCAACCTTTATCCATACAATGCTTCTTGTGTTGAGCATGGTTCCGGTTGTTTTTCTGGCAAAAAACCTCGGCAAATTGGTTGACCATGGCATTCATACACTCAATGCTCCGCCGGCACTCGGAGGTTTTCTTGTTGCCATCCTTGTGCTATCGCCCGAAGGTCTCAGCGCCCTGCGGGCCGCTCGCAATAACCGGCTTCAACGAACCATAAATATTCTGCTTGGTTCAGCCACCAGTACAATTGGCATGACTGTCCCCGTTGTTTTAGCGATAGGATTTTTTTCGGGAAGAACCCTAGAACTAGGTCTTGAGCCAAGTGACATTGCAATGCTTACGCTCACTCTTTTTACCAGCGTGATCACCCTCGGTACTGGAAAAACCACACTTCTCCAGGGTGTTGTACATCTCATCCTGTTTGCCGCGTACGTCATGCTTATCTTTGATGGCTAACGTCTCAGTTTGAATGGACATTGGCTAAGAATGTCGCCCCGTGCGTACAAAGCGGTTCAATCGGCCTCTGGGGCACCGGATAAAATGGCCAGAGGATCACCCACACCAATTCGCGTGCAGCCCATTCTCAAGTAGTTCACGCAGTCATTCCATGTTCTGATTCCACCACTCGCTTTAACCCCAATACGGCCATCAACCGTTTCGAGCATGGTCTTGACTGCTTCAGGGCTTGCTCCACTCGGAGCAAAACCGGTTGACGTTTTCACGAATGATGCGCCTGCTGATTCGGAAATTTGGCAGGCTTGGATAATTTCAATTTTCTTGAGGTAGCAGGTTTCGAGGATGACTTTGACGGGCACATTTGTGGGCCTGGCCTCATTTACGACTGCACCAATATCATCGTAGACAGCCCTGTAATCACCACCGAGCAAGGCGGGTAATGCGATGACCATATCAAGTTCCCTTGCTCCGTCTTCTATAGCGATTTTCGCCTCGTGTGCTTTGACCACTGTTGTATTAGTTCCGTGAGGAAAGCCAACGACACTGGCAACGCTCGTCATCTGGTCTTGTAATAGGCTTGTTGCGTAACGCACATCCACCGGGCGGACACACAGGCACCCAATCGATAAACCACGGCACAGAGACACGGCAGACTCAATGTCTAGAACTGTCTGATCAGGCTTTAACACAGCAAAATCGAAGACGGCCGCGACTGCGGACCTCGAGAATTCAAGGGGCATGATGGTCTTCACTAATAGGGGGTTCTTGCCGGAGGGAAGCAAATAGCCATACCGAACACATACCGAAGATAACTCCCGCGCAGTCTGCCAGCCAATCGAAAAGTTCAGCCTGGCGATGAAACATTGGCTGCGTGAGTTCGTCAACTGCACCGAAAGTTGTTAGGAGAACAATGAGGAACGCAACGTTTTTCAGTACGAGTCGATCGGTACAATACAGAACACCCATTGCGAGAATTGTTTGGCAGCCATAGGCGGAAAAGTGTAGCCATTTATCCACGCCTGGGCCTCGAGCGATTGTAGGGATACGGGGAAGATGGGTTGCTGTGAGGAGAACCATACTAAAAAGGACGAATCCAACAACAAACACAAGGCCGAGCACGCGTTGTCTTCGGTGTTTTGAGGCATCCATCCATGGTTGGTGGGTTTCTTGTTCAATAGGTAGTGTCATCGGGCTTTGGGCTTTTCATGTTCTGTGGCGGAACATCCTCCGTCACACATAATTGCATCATACTGACGTCGTCGTTGAAGCTATTTGGCTTGGGGGCTTGTATCGATAAAGTTCGGTCTGAGACGCCACCCGCCTTGAGGCAAGACCCGGAGAATACCGAGCAAATCACCATTTGCGTCAAGGGCAGCCACAGGATCACTCGTTGCGCCCGCTTCACCTGAAAGGAGCCCGCCCCGGGCGGCATATTCTATTTCATCTGGTGTGAGCGTTCGTGCCTGAAGGTGAGGCAGAGCAGAAATGGGTGGTCGTAATGCCGCTTCAATGAATCGCCTCCCCGGGACATCTGGCGTAATTCCAGCAAGCGGTACTGCGGTGTTGAGCCCATACGGCCCGACAGCTGTTCGGATTAGCGTTACCATAACTGCACATGTTCCGACAGATTTGGCAATGTCCCGTCCTAGGGCGCGTACAAACGTCCCACTTGAACAGACAAGCGACAACTCAAGCCTTGGCCAGTCATACGCCGTGATTTCTACTTGATAAATATGAATTTCTTTCGGCTGGAGGACCACCTGTTTACCGAGGCGAGCTAGTTTGTAGGCTCTTTTGCCAGCGATCTTCTTTGCTGAGTATGTGCAAGGTAGTTGCAAAATGGTGCCCCGTTGGGCCTGTAATGACTCCTCAATTTGTTGCAGAGAGGGGCAGTGAGGCTGGTCTTCCAGAGACACTTTCGTTTCAAAGTCATCCGACGGGCTTGAACGGCCGAGGAGGAAAGAAACGGTGTATGCCTTCTTCTGTTGATGGAGAAAATCAACCAGTTTTCTTGCATGCCCAGCACAGACAATAACAACGCCACGTGCCAATGGATCAAGAGTGCCGGCATGCCCAACCGTTTTTGTTGACAGCGTACGAGACACCGCGTCAACCACCCTCCTGGATGTGACACCTGGTGGCTTGTCTATCGAGAGAACCCCATGAAGGTTGGATTGGGTCATGTGTTCCCCGACGCCGAGTAAATGGGGAAAGCATATAACTGGGCGACGTGTTCAGCTGGCATGTCATGTAACCGAAGGTGTTGCCGAAGTGCTTGTGGACTGGAAACAGCTCCCGCAACGAGCCGTTCGAATTTTTCATCAACAAGAGCTGTAGTCTGGGACTGATCAGAATGTGCATGTCCTAGTGGAAAGACACATTGCCCACCATCTACCAAGTCACATTCGTCATGATCAATAGAAACTCTGGCTGGAATACCCTCTGGGTACAACGAGTCATAGTCTGGACCACCGTGCACAATATCGATTTTCTTTATTAGCTCGGCCAGCTCCTTATCAGCAATGGCAGCATCTGAGTAATCTTCTGGTAACAACATCACCTCCGACCATCCACAAACTGTGTTCCCGGCGGCATAACTGGACGCAGCTTTCTGAAGTGTTCTTGCAATAATATACGGTAAGGAGTGGTCTGCTGACTGTCTTGTGTGTGGTGTTCGCTTTGCCGGGTCAGCGATTATTGAAAAAGCTGGTTCATAAATGGTTACGGTTATTGACCGAATTAATTTGAGCGAAGCAACTGTATGTGGCGTCTTACAAAGAATTTCGATAAGTGACTGTATGGCTGCTGCCGACTGATGCTCATACAACCCGAGTTTGAAATGCATCGAATGAATTGCGAATGCATCTCCTGACTGGCCAAGTTCAAGGTCAAATGGGCTTGATCCATCTGGGCATGGCTCGTTCAGACGATAGATGGCAAGGGGGTTTCGGAAAATATCGCGTGGTCCCTGAAATCCATCGATGGCTCGTTGGGCAGCGAGCACCGCGGTTTCGGCGGCGAACGCAGCTGACGATCCCTTGCTATCTGATAGTTGCGTCCCTGCGCGGATGGCTCTAAAGGGCACGTAATGCGCGACAATAAGACCAACAGCAGATTCGATCTGTGAGACACTCCCTCCCAAGGCTGCTGTGACCGCCGCTGCGCAGGCGACAGCTCCATGGTGGACATGATCAATAGCGTATGCACGAAGGGGAAATACTTCAGCCAACCGTCCGCGGATTTCGTCAATCAGCAGCATCAGCCGGAGTGCACCATTGCCATCGAATCCTGCTTCACGACTTGCAGCAATGGCCACTGGATAAAAATCATTGTGACCAAACTCACCGGCTATTCGCCCAGCAGTTTTATCGAATCCAAAATTTGTTCCGTTGGAATCCCACTCACGAACTGCCGCAACATTTGCAGCCACACTTCGAGCTGTCTCAACCGGAGTTTCCTCACCAAAACAGATACCACCAACCTGCTGTGCGATGGGACGTGTTCGAAGGGCCTCGCTACGTAGCACGGTGCACGCGTTGGCCTGATGGTAGATAGCCGAGATTCCGCAGCCAACACTATCGAGATGGAAACGTTCAATCAGGCTGAATGTCTCGGGTGACACACGCTGCGGATCAAACAGGAAGTCTCGGCAATATTCGCCGAGGCCGACTGCCTGGTTCGAGGTAGCGGGAAGTAATCTTTTGGTCCCATTCAATGCGAAGTACCTTTTTTCACAGTTTATCGGAGGGATCCATGCGGTGGCATTATCCAAAACATGGGAGAACCGGTTCTACACCAATCGCCACGAAGATAGACTAGTTAACCATGGAAGCACAGCAACTCGGCCCCTATGTTCTCATGAAACGTCTTGGAAGAGGCGGTATGGGAGCTGTCTATGAGGCCGAACATCAGGAAACGGGCGAACACGTCGCTGTGAAGGTTCTTGCGTCCCATCTTGCTGATGATCTTGGGCTCAAAGAACGTTTCGACTCGGAGATACAAACACTCAAACCACTTCGTTCCCCTGGAATTGTCCAGCTTATCGCTTACGGGGAAGACGATGGGCAACCATATTTCGCAATGGAACTAGTCCATGGCCAAAGCCTGGAGCGAATTATTCGTGGAGGAAGAATATTTACTCCGGAAGAAGTTGTTGACTTATCGATTGAAATAGCCCGTTCCCTCAAAGTTGCACATGACCATGGAATCATTCATCGTGATCTGAAGCCCGCGAATCTCCTTGCACCCGACGACCCACATCAAGCCAACGCAGGGGTAAAGCTTGCCGACTTCGGAATTGCCAAACTGTTTGGTGCCACCAGCCAAACAGCTCATGGGAGTATCGTTGGTACTGCAGAATTTATGGCGCCTGAGCAGGCAGCCGGCAAACCTCTCGATGCTCGCGCAGACCTTTACACGCTCGGGTTAGTCATGT
>JAUWWJ010000462.1 GCA_030616935.1 Planctomycetaceae bacterium | reverse complement strand
CTCGACAGGTTCACCGAGCAGGCGCACAAAATAATTACCTCACCCAAAGCAAAAGAAGCGTTTGATACAAGCCGTGAAAACTCAAGCTTTGCGGCTCCCTTTGGTGAAACAAAGTTTGGGCAAAGTTGCCTGCTTGCAACACGACTTGTTGAGCATGGCGTCCCCTTTGTCACCATTTCATACGGTGGCTGGGACACCCACCGTGATAACTGGAACGCTCTTAAAAACAAACAGCTACCACCACTTGACGAAGGCCTTTCAGCCTTGTTCACCGGACTCGAGCAAAAAGGACTTCTCGAGTCGACAGCTGTGCTCGTCACGGGTGAATTTGGCCGGACACCAAAGATCAACACAGTACGAACGGGCCGAGACCACTACGCAAGAGCCATGTTCATGCTGATGGCTGGTGGTGGCATCTCCGGCGGTAGAGTTCTTGGAGAGACTGATGACACAGCAAATGGCCCTCGGCACGATGGCCATTCGCCTGATGATGTTGCAGCAACATACTACAGTCTGCTTGGCATTGATCCGACTAAGGAATACCACACCAGTACGGGTCGGCCTGTTATGATCGTTCGAGACGGAAGTGTCATTCCAGAACTGATGAGTTAGTTAGAAAGCAGACCAATAGATGTGTAGCCGTGTGCCGTGTGGCCTACAACTCAAATGGGCCACGATCTTCCTGTACCTACTGTGCACCACAACTGCCACGAGCACGTCTGCAGAATCATGGGGGCGATTTCGTGGCCCAAATGGTTCTGGAGTCACCAAGAACACTGGTGCGCTGCCAGTGACTTGGTCAAATGAGAAAAACCTCGTCTGGAAGACCCCTGCCGCTCGCGGCTCAAGCTGTCCAATTCTTGTGAAAGACTTGATCGTGTTCACAGGGTACAGCGGGTACGGTGAAAAGCTGGATGATCCGGGAGAACGCGAAAGCCTGAAACTCCATATCATTGCGATCTCTCGAAATGACGGCACCCGACGATGGACGCTCACACTTGATCCTTCTCCTGAGGAGCAAGAAGCAACGCCTCGTGTTGCAGATCATGGATATGCCTCACCTACACCCTGCACAGATGGTGAAAAAATCTACGCTGCTTTCGGCCCGTCTGGGGTTGTCTGCTGCTCTCTCGAGGGGAAAGAACTCTGGCGAACAAGTATCGGTACGGGCGTTGCCGGGTTTGGGGCGGCTGCTTCACCGATTGTCTATGGAGACTTGGTGTACATCAACGCTGCTATTGAGTCACAAGCACTCGTTGCCATTGATAAACATACTGGGGAAATTTCCTGGAAGGTTGAAGACATCAACAGAGCATGGACGACACCCACGATCGTCACGCCCAAGAGCGGAACACCCGAACTCGTCATGCACCACAAAGAACTCATCCGCGGATATGACACAGAAACCGGAGCGGTTCTTTGGACATGCCGGGGGATTCCCGATTACGTCGTGCCTGGCATCGTTGTTGTCGACGATGTCCTCTATTGCTCGGGAGGCAGACAAAATCGCACAATCGCCGTCAAAGCTGGCGGCCGAGGCGATGTGACAGAGACCCATAAACTCTGGGAAGTGACAGTTGGTGCCAACGTAACCACTCCCCTCTTTCATAACGGCTACTTATTCTGGTCGCACGACAAGGGGATGGCCCAGTGCTTGAATGCTGAAGATGGCAGCACGCTCTTTCGGGAACGGTACGAATCCCGTGACCGGGTGTACGCATCGCTTGTTCTCGGAGATGGTCGCCTCTATGCCCAGCTCCGTGATGGTACATGTATTGTCATGGCAGCAGATCCTGAATACACCATTCTTGCTGAGAATAAACTGGGAGATGGAGACGAACAATTTAATGCGACACCCGCATTGGATGAGGGCCGCATTATCTTCCGTTCAACCAAAGCCGTCTATTGCGTTGGAAAATAGGAGATGCTCGATCTTTTTCTTGGTCTTCTAACAATAAACCTCATGCATCGACTTATCCCAGTTGCGATTTCCCTTCTGCCGGCTGTCTTGTATGCAGCCGAACAGCCAAACGTTATTTTCTTCATCGCTGATGATGTCAGTTGGAACGACTATGGCTGTTATGGAAGCCAGACGGCTCGCACGCCGAACATTGATGCACTGGCAGCACACGGACGTCGATTTGACAACGCTTACCTGACGGCAAGTAGCTGTAGCCCGAGTCGCTGCAGCGTCAT
>JAUWWJ010000094.1 GCA_030616935.1 Planctomycetaceae bacterium | reverse complement strand
TACATCGCCGGGCCATCTTGGTACGAGATGCCAATGCAGATGCCCTGGCACCCCAGCGCCTGCGACCTGACCAAGGTTCAGCCCAATATTGAAGCCTTGCGCTTCGATTGCTTTTGTTAGTCGCTGGCACCATACAGCCAGTAGCTTCTGGAGGTCGAGTAATACAGGTGCATCAATTTCCAGGAGCGTAGCCTGATGTTGAAGAGGTGCAATCAGGAGATAGCCATTCGTATAGGGATAGCGGTTTAGAATCACGAGGCAATGGTCCGTTCGTTCTAAAACACCAAGATCACGATCATGGTGTTCCGATAATGCCGCGGCACGGCAGAGAAAACAGCTTTTGTCGGCTCCGGGAAGCCATGCGTCCGGTTCCGGCAAGGCACCGGTTTCAACATTGCCCTTGATATACGACAATCTCCATGGAGCCCACAGGGTGTCAGGATGTTTGGAGTATTCAGTCATAGGTCTTTGTTGAAGAATAAAACATAATTACCGTTAAACTATGGTACCCGAATCCTATAAAAAGGGACGATTGTTCGAGATGCACCCGTTTGATTGCCGCAAGGCAAATGTAGATCAGGCTGCGAGAGAGGAGTACGTTTGTGAGCTTCAAAGTCGACCTAGATGTCTTTGCCGGGCCTCTCGATCTTTTGTTGTATCTCGTAAAAAAACATGAGGTCGACGTCACCGAAGTACCGATTGCCAAAGTGGCAGAAGAGTTTGTCACTTACCTCGAGGTATTGGAGGAGCTGGCGATAGATCAGGTCGGTGAATTTGTTGAATTAGCCAGTGTTTTGCTGGAGATTAAGGCACGAGCTCTTGTGCCTCGGCCAGAAGAACAAGAAGAGGTAGTTGAACCAATTCGTGAAGACTTGGTTGAGAAATTGCTCGAATACAAACAGTTTCGAGATGCAGCGGTATTGCTGGAAGACCGGGCAAGGGAGTGGGAATCACGTTTTATTCGTTCTCATACGGAGGAGTTGCCGCGGAAGGGGCCACCAGCAACGATTCACTTTGCAGACGCGCAGGTGTGGGATCTTGTGGGAGCCTTCACACGAGTTCTTGAACGCCAAGAGCGAAGAAAACCACGACAAATCATTCAAGATGATACGCCGATTGAAGTGCACATTGAGCGTATTGAACAAGAACTTAAAGATAAAGGAAAAGTTGCGTTCACATCGTTCTTTGATGACGACATGCCGCGGATGCGAGTTGTAGGAATCTTTCTTGCCGCCTTGGAGCTTGTTCGCCGTGGCACATTAATCACCAGGCAGAAACACCTGTTTGATGAAATTTGGTTGGAGTACCGCTTGCCGACAGAGTCAGTGTCAGAAGGACTTTCATGATTGACAATGCTCCTGTTCGATCACTCTCGCATAAGGGCCTTACGGTTGAAGGTTATTCCCGAGCAGCTGTCCAGAGTTACTGGCGCGTGCCTGAATTGAAGCTTGGCTTTGACCTTGGTGGCCAGCCGTGGGGTTTTATGGCAACGTCTACGTGGTTCATTAGCCATACTCATCTTGACCACATTGCAGCGTTGCCGGTGTATGTTGCTCGCCGCCGCATGATGAAAATGGATCCACCAACGATCTATGTGCCTGAAAAGTCTATTGGGCGAATTGAGAGACTTTTACGTGCAGTATCAGATCTCGATAAAGGTAGGCTCCCTTGCACGCTTCTTCCGGCTTGTCCCGGGGAAGAGATCGAACTTTCCCGAGAGCATGTTGTAACAGTATCGAGTACATGCCATACGCTCCCAAGCGTGGGCTATGTTGTTTGGGACCGGCGTCGTAAGCTCAAGAATGAATATCAGAATCTTTCAGGAAATCAGATTCGTGATCTACGGCTTTCGGGTACCGATGTGACCGATGAGGTGCGAACCCCATTAGTTGGATACCTAGGTGATTCCAACCCGGATGGATTGGATCGATGTCCAGCTATGTACGAAGCGATGATTTTAATCACGGAGATGACGTTTGTTGCGAAGAGTCACCGCCGTGAGAATATTCATAAATACGGCCACATGCACCTCGAGGACTTTCTTGCTCGTCGAGAACGCTTTCAGAATGAGGTGATTATTGCAGCCCATTATTCCACTAGATATACGGATGAACGTATCAGGCAAATACTTTCAAAGAGGTTGCCTGATGCGTTAGATGGCCGCCTTCAGGTGTGGCTGTGAGCAGTTGTGTTCGGCATGCCTATGTTCATGTGCCTTTCTGTCGTCATCGTTGTGGTTATTGTGATTTTACATTAGTAGCCGGACGAGATGATCTTTTTGAGGACTATTTCACAGCCTTAGGAGTCGAGCTGAAGCGGCTCAGCCAGCCAATTGAATTGGACACACTGTATCTCGGCGGCGGTACCCCGACTCATATGGGAGCCGACGGTGTGAAGCGTTTGTTCTCAGGATTTCATGACGCTTTGCAGCCGTCACCGGTCGCCGAAGTGACGATCGAAGCGAACCCGTTAGACGTTACCGAAGATATGGTCAAGGCATTCCATGCGTGTGGGATTAATCGGGTAAGCCTAGGTGTTCAGTCCCTTAACTCAATGACGCTCGAGCAACTTGATCGTGACCATCGAGAGAGTGATGTGCGGCGGGTAATGGACTTGTTAAGGGGATCTGACTTAACGGTAAGTGTCGATCTCATAATAGCTGTTCCGGAGCAGACGCTCGATCTGGTTGCTCGCGATGTTGAGGAGATTATTTCCCTTTGCGCTCATCATGTTTCTGTCTATTGTTTAATGTGGGAGGAAGGAACTGCTTTTTGGGGAAAGCGCGCACGGGGGACACTCAATCCAGTTGTTGAAGATCTTGAACGAGAAATGTATGAGTTGGTGATAGATCGGTTGTCGGTTGCGGGATATCAGCAGTATGAAGTTTCAAACTTTGCTCAGCCGGCTATGACCTGTCGGCATAATGAAGCCTATTGGGATTGTCGGACATGGGAAGCATTTGGTCCCGGAGCCGCTCGGTTCGATGGACGGACAAGAACGACAAATGTGAGAAGCGTGAGTGCCTGGATAAAAAAACTACTCAATGATCAGAGTGTTACCGGCGATGTTGACACGATGACGCCAGAGGGAGCAGCTCGGGAAAGACTCGTTCTTGGTCTTCGCCAACAATGTGGTGTAGACCGATTAGCATTCTTTCAAGCAAGTGGTTTTGAGATTGATGATTTAGCCAAGAAACCAATTCAAGCATGGGTTGCCGCTGGCCTTGCTGAAGATGACGGCTGCCGCATTCGACTGACTCGTTCGGGTTTGCTGTTGTCAGATTCGCTTTGGTCAGCTGTGCTGTGAGGACTAGTCTCTTGCGATGGCAGCAGTTAAGTCAATCAAGGCCTTTTTTCCATCACCAAAATACATCAGCGTGTTGTCTGCAGCAAAAAGTGGGTTCGGGATTCCAGCAAACCCAGGTGAAAGTGATCGCTTGATCACAATGACTGTTTGCGCTTTATCAACATCGAGTATGGGCATGCCTGCAATCGGGCTATCAGGATCATTACGAGCAGCGGGGTTCACAACGTCGTTGGCACCGATAACGATAGCCACATCGGTTTCAGGAAAAGTAGGGTTGATATCATCCATTTCGCAGAGTTGTTCATACGGTATGTCGGCCTCAGCGAGCAGCACGTTCATATGACCCGGCATTCTTCCGGCAACTGGGTGGATTGCGTACGCAATAGATGTGCCTCGTTCTTCAAGGACATCAGCGAGTTCTCTGACTGCATGCTGTGCTTGAGCAACAGCCAATCCGTAGCCAGGCACAATGACAACACGATCTGCTTGCTCAAGTACCATGGCTAACTCTTCAGTGTCTGCAGACTTTATCTTGCCGGCATAGACTTCTTCAGCATCGATGGTAGTGGTCGTGCCTAGGCCACCGAACAGGACTCCGACGAGTGAGCGATTCATAGCCTGACACATGATAGCCGTCAAAATGAGGCCGCTCGCTCCAACAAGTGATCCAGCAATCACGAGAACTGAGTTATCGATAACAAAACCAGCGGCCGCAGCGGCTAGCCCCGAGTAGCTGTTGAGGAGGCAGATAACCACTGGCATGTCAGCCCCACCGATTGGGAGTGTGAGAGTGACTCCAAGAGCGGCTGCAACAAGTACAAGAAGAAGAAAGAACAGTAGCTGGGACGTACTGAACACTCCCCACATGAGAAAAAGCGCAGCGACTGCGAGTGCAAGACTAATCCATTTTCTATTGGGATTATCCCATGGCTTCTTGAATTGTGGCAGCTCGTGAAGTTTCCCAAATGCGACAAGACTTCCGGTCAAAGTAACCGAGCCAATAAAGCACGCTAGACCAATTGCAATTGCAAATTGCGTCCAGGGCTCAAGCGAAGAGACTGCAACTGCCTGTCGAGTTCCTTCTTCAAATCTGGCAACGGCTCGAGTGCTGGTTAGTTCGGCCGCAGCAACGAGCATTGAGGCAGCGCCTCCGAATCCGTTGAGGAGAGCAACCATCTGTGGCATTCCCGTCATTGGCCAGCGACGCGCCATTGTTGCGCCAATACCACCGCCAACACCAGCAAAGAGAACCAATAAGAGAAGCGGCCAGAAGCCATGAGCAGCAATACTCGTGGTGACAGGTTGTTCGAAGCAGGCAGCCACTATCGCGATAGCCATGCCTACGGCACCGAGAAGATTGCCACGAACAGCAGTCCGCGGCCCGCTCATTTGCTTGAAAGCAACAATGAACAGCATTGAGGAGGTGAGGTAGGCGAGATTGATCCATGCCTGGCTCGACATAAGAAATCCTTTTTAGATAACAGAAAGAGTGGAAGCTATAATCAGTTGGGCTACTTCTTTTTCGGGTTAAACATTTCAAGCATTCTGTGCGTTACGACAAAGCCTCCGGCTACATTGATCATTGCCAGCAAGACTGCCAGAAGCCCGAATAAGGTTCCAAATCCTGTTGTGAGGCTGCCGGCGACAACCAAGGCACCAACAACCGTGACACCAGAAATTGCATTTGACCCACTCGTTAAAGGAGTGTGAAGACGTTGTGGCACTTTTGTAATGACTTCGAAGCCAACCCACATCGCTAGCAAAAAAACTGTAAGGAGCCGAATGAATCGAGAGGCCGGATCTTCACCAGGAGTTGGTGTAGTTGCCAGAAGCGGTAGTACGTTGGCAAGTAGAACAATATTCATTATGTGATCTCGTGACTGTACAAGAAGAGGGTTTCAATTGTTAATTAGGAAGATGAAGCGTTTCCGGTGCCCTCTTGTGGAGGCGTTTCACAGGGCAATTGTGGCATTCCAGCCAAGTCTCTCACTCGGGCGTGAACAACTTCTCCGTTCTGAGCGACTAGTGTTTCTCTGCAGATTTCGTCATCTGATGTTTCCTGAGGGAAACCACAGCTAACAAGATGGTTCAAAAAGGTAACAATGTTTTTTGAGTAGAGTTGACTGGTGTGCGTGGCCACCTCAGCTGGAAGGTTGGTTGGGCCAAGAATTGTAATGCCGTTGAAGCATGTTGTTTCGCCAGGAGTGGTCACCTCGCAATTACCACCTCGCTCTGCTGCGAGGTCCACAATTACACTTCCGGGCTGCATGCCCTCAACCATTGCCTTGGTAATGAGAATAGGTGCCGCCTTCCCCGGTATAAGGGCTGTCGTGATGACAAGATCACATTCCGCTATGACTTTACCAAGTAGTTCTTGCTGCTTTTTGTAGAACTCATCTGTCATGGCTTTGGCATATCCGCCCTTGGTTTCACTCGATTCCGTTTCTAGGTCGAGCTCGACAAATTTTGCCCCGAGACTCTCTACCTGTTCTTTCACTGCAGGACGAACGTCATAAGCAAGGACCTGTGCGCCAAGCCGTTTGGCAGTTGCGATCGCCTGAAGCCCAGCAACGCCTGCTCCAAGAATGAGTGCCTTGGCAGGACGAATCGTTCCAGCCGCGGTTGTCATCATTGGCAGGATTTTCTTAAGTGCCGTAGCTCCGAGAAGCACAGCTTCGTACCCTGCGATATTTGCCTGGCTTGATAAGACATCCATGCTTTGAGCGCGAGTAATACGAGGAACTAGTTCCAATGCGTAGATAGTTGCCCCAGTCTTGGCGTCTTCAAGACACGCTTGACAGCTGCCGAGCGGGTCAGCCATCCCGATAATCACGGACTTGGATGAAATCCTTTTTCGGTCTGATTCCCATGTTTCGCCAGCGGCTCCACAGGTACGAACAGTGAGTACGCAATCAGCCTCGAAAGCCTCGTCTCGATGAACGATCGTTCCTCCTGCCTGCTCATAATCGGCGTCACTAAAACCAGCCGCAATCCCTGCGTTACTCTCGATAAGTATGTCGTGATTGGCTTTAACGAGAGTGCTGACAACTGCAGGAACGAGAGCCACTCTGTGCTCACCGGGGAAAAGTTCCTTAATAACCGC
>JAUWWJ010000082.1 GCA_030616935.1 Planctomycetaceae bacterium | reverse complement strand
CTGAGCTCAGCGACCCTAGTCTTTGTCATAGGCTTAGTAGATGACCTGAAGGGATTGTCTGCACGCACCAAGTTTCTGTTGGAATTACTGGTAGCCACTGTCCTGTGTTTCGGTGGACTCCGAATCTCGGGGATTACCCTTACCGATGGTTGGACGCTGCCGCTAGGCCGCTGGGGCTACGCATTGACGATTCTTTGGATCGTCGGGATCACAAACGCGGTCAACCTCAGCGACGGGCTGGACGGACTCGCTGCGGGGATCTGCTCCATCGCTTGTGGCGTGATTGCCCTGTTGGCCTTTCTCAGTGGTAGTATGGTCATGGGTGTCTTCATGCTGGCCCTGCTCGGCAGCCTGTGTGGTTTTCTGGTCTTCAATTTCCACCCGGCTAAGGTCTTCATGGGTGATTGTGGGAGTTTGTTCCTGGGCTTCATCATCGCGGCTTCCTGCGTCATGTATACGACGAAGTCCGCCGCTCTGGTCGGTTTGGCTTTACCGGCCTTGGCTTTGGGCATCCCGATTTTCGACACTTTGTTTTCGATGCTCAGACGCTTCCTGGAGCGTCGGTCAATCTTTGCTCCCGATCGAAACCACTTTCACCATCGTTTGTTGGAGCTGGGTCTGAACCAGCGCCGCGCTGTTCTATTTACCTATTTGGTGACGCTGCTGGTCACCGGCCTGGGCTTGTTGTTGATGTTGGCCAGCAATGACATCCATTCATTGTTTGTGTTAGGCGGGATGTCACTCCTGATAATCTTCGTGTTCTGCATCACAGGCATAGTTCATTTGCATGGGATGTTATCTCACCTCCCGAAGACATATGTTACTTCCTGGAAAGAGCGGAACTGGCGAGGAGAGTTTGAGAACCAGCAATTGCAGTTTCGGCAGCTCCGCGATGAAAATCAATGGTGGAAAGCTGTATGCCAGACTGCCAGTCAGATGGGCTTTACTTGGGTTACCCTGAGGACCCGGGCCACAGATGGCCCCATCAAGGAAGAACATTGGCGGCTCCCCGGTCCTCCACCAGATCCCAGTTACATGGTGATCATTCACGTCCCACTGCACAGCGCTACGCCGGGGCGGATAGTCGACTTGGAACTGGCCATAGCACGAAACGGCTCTCTCGAAACAACCAGTCGTCGTGCCACGCTTTTCGCCCGCCTGTTAGACGAAAACGAGATGCAGTTGACCACAACCGCGAACTCCTGAAACCGTCTGGATTCAAGAATCATGCTCAAGCGACTTTTCCATTCCCAGCTTCGGATCAACATGGTTTCCGGCATGGCAGCAGCCATCGGGAGTACGGCCATTTTGGCCATAGGCTATCCTCTCTATTTGCACTTGCTCGGCTATGAGCAGTATGGTGTGTGGCTTGTTCTGGCAACTGTGTTGACGTTCGCCCAGTTGGGCAACCTTGGTATAGGCTCTGCGGTAATGAAGCTCGTTGCGGAGGAATATGGGCGGGGTGACGTTCTCGGGATACAGCGTTACATCACAACGGCCTTAGTTCTGCTATGTGTCAGTGGCACAGTGGTTCTAACCGTCATACTGGCTCTTAGGAGACAGATTATCGCACTATTTGCACTGAGTGGTGAGAATGCTCAGGTAGCGTTATGGCTGCTGCCCCACATCGGCATTCTGAGTATATGCGTTCTCATAGGCCAGATGTTTGAAGGAGTTCTATCAGGTTTGGGACGGATGGATTTGGTCAATTATCGCGGATTGCTTGCCCGTGTTATAAATCTGTGTGTCTCTGGTGGGTTACTGTGCTTGGGTTGTGGAATCCGGAGCTTGCTGATCGGAAGGACGGTTGCCGAGTTAACTACGCACCTTGCGGTCTTTCTCTGCATTCGGCGCATGATCCATATCCGTATTCTCCAAATACCCAGTTTGGATATACATCGATGTGAACGCCTCCTGCGATTTGGGGGAGCGATTCTGGGAAGTTCGCTGCTCAATATGCTATTTGACCCGATGAATAAAGTAATCCTTTCTCGCTATCTGGGGGTCGCCAGCATACCAATCTATGAGATGGCTTTCAGGGGAAGTATACAGATCAGAGGGCTGGTCACAGCGGGTCACAAAGCGATGATTCCTGAGATTAGCAGGGTCAGCACCAAAATGATCCTGCAAGCAAGAAGGAGGATATTAGACCTTTATCGCCGTTCCCTGCAACTGATTGTTCTCTTGGGGATCCCCACATATGCAGCTTTAGCGATCCTTGCGCCGGTGCTTTTGAGACTGTGGCTTGGAGACAAATTCACCGATACACTACCGGGGACTTTTCGGATAATGCTAATAGGCACATTCATGAGCGTTCTTAGCAATCCGGCATACAATGCACTCGTGGGCACAGGCCATGTTCATCATACTCTGATGGCCCGCATCATCCAGTTGATCACGAACATAACGGCTATTCTTTGTGTTCTTGCAGCATTCCGTATGAGCATTAAAGCCGTGGCCTGGTCTTCCTCGATTGGGATGACAGTAAGAGCAACTTACCTTATTCATAAAAAGAGATTAGTCCTGAGCGACGCTGCAACTTCATGAAGTGTGTGTAGACCCGGGTTTTCCAAGTAGCCGGTGATAAATGAACACTATTTTGATAGTATGGAGCCTATGGAGACCACTCAAGCCCGTTTAGACCATCTGATATGGGAGAATCCAATGGGTGAAACACGCAAGGTTGCTCTTAGGCTCGATTTTGACCGAAAACTGAAGGTCGAATTTCTTGGGACCAAAGTAACCAGTGATGCAGGTTTATTAGCGTATCGAGAGTTAGATGAAGTCCTCGGTTTGCCCTTCGATATCCCATTGCGTTCAGTTGGCGCGTTGGATTCATATACCACAGGGAAGCCGAAAACCGTCGCAGCGAAACGGTGTTCACACATGTATTTGCTTCAGACGTTTTCGAACAGGCGATGGGAAGTCTGGGGGTGCCTTCGCGCTTCCTTCCAGATGTTGAGGAGTTTGTCGCCAAGAAGAAGTTGAGCGCAGCATTACGATACATTGTGAACGGTCAGTCGAGGATTGCCAGGCGCAGTCTGAAGAGTTGTAAGACCCATCGCTTTCTCAAGCTGAAGCTTTGGTGGTGTTTTTGGTCAATGTTTCCACACGGGCTGGTGAGGCTTGCCTGGCACAGCAAGTGACAGTTGTTGAGGACGCGCCTCAGATTATGGAGTCGGAAGCTGTGCCCTCGAGAAGAATCAGTGGCTGTTGAACGGTACATTGACACAAACCCCACACAATATCAATCGAGCAACAGGAATGAATGATATGCCATCTCTTTCCACAAACGTTACCTCTCCAAAGGGAGATAGGAACACAACATTCAGGCCCAATTGGCATCTGTTGCAGGTGCTTCCTGTCACTCTGACTGTAGTCTTGGGACCACTCATCTCTGTTGCGTACTATCTGACACAGCAGGCGTATGTCGCACAAGGCAGTTTCAGCGTCGCACAAGCCGCTCGCGGCATACTCTGTAGCCTGATGTTCTTTCCCATGCTCCTCTCAAAAGAACTGAATCTGCTAAAACACAGGCTCGTTCGCCCGCTATTGTTCCTCGCAGCTTATGTGGTCCTGACCTCGTTTGCAAGTCCATATCGCTACGAGCACATTGTGTTTGCAGTGAAATTAACCTTCATCGTGCTGGTATTCGCGAGCACTTTCCGGCTTGCCAAGGAGGGTATATGCACCGAAAGGTGGCTCACGACGTGTGCATGGGTTATTGTGCTCATCATGGCCATGCTTATTGTGATTGGATTGACCACAGGCAGGACCGTCGATGTATACAAGAGCCGATATGCTACCGCCGGTTTTACTGGTAATCCCGCTGTGGCCTCTTGTCTGATACTCTCAGCTTTACCTGTATTCGTCAGACTCATTTCAAACAGCCGTTCAGCGATTGCCGCTATCGTACTTCTTTTTACATCGCTGTTCTTCACAATGCGCCGGAGCTCTCTTATTGCTGGCGTCGCTGCGATGTGCATCTCTTTTATTATTAATCTGATCTGTCGTGAACGTCGAGTGCTCTGGCGCAGAACCATGGTTTCTGTTTGCTTCCTAATTTTGTTGGCAGGCATCGGACTAAATACCACTGCAGGCACCGATTTGATGAGGCGATTCAGAGACCTCAATCCCTTTGAAGGCAGCGGTTCGGGTCGGTACGTCTTCTGGCGGATTTCTTTGGAGCATATCGTAAACCGTCCGGTTCGCGCTCAGCTATTGGGAGAAGGGATGGGAAGCATAAGGAAATTGCTGGGACAGCGTTTTGGACGCTTTATCGGAGCTCACAATGACTGGCTGGATTTAGTCAATGCATTTGGTTTGTTTGGCTTGATTGGAATCACTTGGTGGTATTTTGAGCTGGTGCGGCTTGCCTGGTGCCTTCACATCCGGCGAAAGGGCCTGTTCCAGGGAATGTGTGCTTCTGTGATCATCCTGGGCTTGATATCTATCGGCACAGGAGGATCCTTTAATCCCTCGTGGGCTCTCAGCTATGCTGCAATGGGATTCTGGGCGGGTCGTGTCACGTGTGAAGGGAAGCAACATCATGCCCGGCCCATTAACCCATAGCAGAGCAGATCTCCAATCAGGAACTTATTTAGGAGGCTACTATGCCCGATGCTATGTATATTGAATCCTGCAACTTCAAGGACTTTCCCATAGGTGGTCAGCTTTCGTTCGCAAAGCAGATGATCCGAGGTTATTATGAGATTTGAAGCTTGCAGGAGTGTTCCAGTGAAATGTAAATGGGAAATCCCGTTGAATATCACCAACTCAGCAACAGGGCATGAGACGTGCCTGAGCATCATGGCTGTACTTCACCGCTATCGGAAGCTGGCCGAATTACCTTATGTGGAGACAACAGAAAAATGATACCAAAAAATTGTACGAAGTCGTGCCATAGCAGCAGTGGTCTACAGGTATGGGGCATTGTAGATTTCAGCGGGCAAACCGATGATACGAAGAGCTCAATGATGGCTAAACTTCAGGATTCGCCCGACATTGAGTATGCCGGTGGAAGCAATTGGTGCCTTGTTTGTGAAAAACGAGGGGGAACCGACAACTCCCTCGCATCCTGTATTGAGGGTACATTGCACGTTGCCGTTGCTGGCAAAGCTTGGCCACTGAGCAATAAAGGGAAAGAGGATGCCCAGTTGGTCGCAGATTTATATGTACTGCACAGGAACAGTTTTATCAACGAATGTGATGGGCAGTTTGCTGCCGTTATTATTGACGAGAAAAATAGTCTTGCCGTTCTTACTGTCAACTGGCCAGGCGGGTTCCATAGACTGTATTATTGTACGGATGGCCTTTCATTATGCTTTGCGACCCGTCTCGACCTCCTGGTTCATCGTTGTGGTTGGCGGGCAAAAGTGAATGAGCAGGCAGTCGTTGATCTTCTTCGTTTTGGTGGTCTGGCGAGCGAAAAGTCATTGCTGGAAGGCGTCTATCGCGTAGTCCCTGGTTTTGCAGTGGTTTTTGAAAAAGGCCGCATCGCCAAGCACTTGGCCTATAAGTTCCCCTCTTGCGAAGACCTTGATCCTTTGGATACCGCGGAAATGAAACGTCTCCACCTCGAAGCGGTTCAGAAGCGGATATCAGGCTACAATGACTTTGGCGTTTTTCTTAGCGGTGGACTGGATAGCAGTATGAATGTTGCAACAGCAGCAAAGCTAAGCTCAGAACCAATCAAGACGTTTAGCGCAGCATTCGAAGCGGACGAATTTGATGAGTCGAAGGATGCGCGTCTGGTAGCGACGATGTACAATACCCGCCATTTCGAGCTGTGGATCGATACTGCCGGTCGTTTGGATCGACTTCCTGAAATGATCTGGGCTATGCAGGAGCCAATCTCAGACTATTCCTACATTCCGACTTTCTATATCGCCGAAACACTCAAACAGCATGTCGATGTGGCTATTGCTGGTGATGGCTCGGAGGAATTTCTGGGACAACATTATCAGTATGCTGCTTGGTATGACCTGCTGTATCGAATTCCTTCCGCACACAGCGTGGCAACTTGGCTTGTCAAAGTCAGTGAGGATAAAGGAAAGGCTCGACATGGCTTCTGGCGGTATGCTCGCAGGAAACGTTTGGGACGACAGCTATGGCAGTCTCTTGCATGCGTAAGTGATCCGTGTGGTTCAGGCATGTTGAATAGCTACTGCAATGTTGTCTGGGGGGACCTTCCGCCAAGTGACTTGGTGAGACTTCTTTCGCCCGACCTGTTACGACGCACAAGTGTGGTAGCATACAATCATAAATGGGTCGAAAGGTGTCAGCAGCATCAGGTGTTTAACACTCAGAACAACTTTATCCTCGCAGACGCGTCTCTTGCAGGTCTCTGCGGACATTTCGCAAAAGTTGGTGCAATGTGTTCTGCTCATAACGTCATAATACATGAACCATATCTTGCCACCCCGCTTCTTCGATATTTTTATGGGCTCGAAAGCTCCTGGAAAGTCAATGGGGATTGGCTAAAGCGAATCCGCCGTGCAATTCCAACCTCAGAGACCAAACTCATTCTTCGACGAGCAGCAACAGAATGCCTTCCTGACGAAATAGTAATACAGAAACAGAAGCACGGATTCGGATTCCCTCTTGTACAGTGTTGGCAACAATCTACATCTGGGGTTGGCGCCCAACAGATTTTTGGGGCGCTTCTCAATAATACTGACTGGTTTGATCGGAAATACTTGAGCAAGTTAGTGGATGAGCAAGCGTCAGGTGTACGTAATCATCGATATATACTGTTGTTGCTTGCTGCTCTCGACCAATGGTTTAGAATCTTCATACAAGGCGATGCGAAACTACCCACCTGGAGGTGGTCGGAGACCTTCTGACCTGCCGGAATGCGCATGACCAATTTCACAGGAAATTCATAATGATATGATTCAACAAGAGTGCGTGTGTTGGATTAGGGCCCACAATGACTGGCTCAATTTCGCCAGCGCGTTTGGCCTGTTCATAGTGATCGGGATCAGTGGGTGGTTCTTTAAATTGG
>JAUWWJ010000247.1 GCA_030616935.1 Planctomycetaceae bacterium | reverse complement strand
TCTGACACTGATCCTCAGACCAGAGAATATATCAAGCGAAAAATCAATTCTGCGCAATGGCTCATCGAGGCAATTGAGCAAAGACGAGGCACACTTCTCAAAACGGCACAAGCTATTGTTGATCACCAAACTCGGTTCTTCAGCGAAGGCCCGGAAGCAATTGAACCATTGAAAATGCAGCAAATAGCTGATCGTATAGGCATGCATGTCACCACAGTCAGCCGTGCTGTCGACGACAAATGGCTCCAGACTCCACGAGGACTCTTTCCACTTCGAAAATTTTTCGTTGGTGGCACGGTAAGCGCTGATGGTGATGAAGTTGCGTGGGATGCGGTTCGCAAAAAGCTTCAGGAGATCGTCCTTGAGGAATCCAAAGAGAAGCCATTTAGTGATGATGAACTGGTTGAAGAACTTGCGAAGCAAGGCATTACCGTTGCACGAAGAACAGTGACCAAATATCGAAAAGCAATGAATATTCCAAGCTCGCGGCAACGACGTGACTGGAAACTTTCAAGGCAACCACAAGACAATTCGAGCCACAGCCCGGTCACCGAATAAAACAGATCCGTTCCCCCTAATACATAAAATTTTTGGCAGGCCTCGCCTACCGAGGGATTTACAATGCGTTGTCCATTCTGTCGTGCAGACAATGACCGAGTCATAGATTCGAGAGCTGGTGATGACGGAGCGAGCATTCGCCGCCGTCGAGAATGCCTTAGTTGTAAAAAAAGGTTCACAACATACGAACGGTTTGAACGACAATTTCTTGCTGTTGTAAAAAAAGACGGTTAAAAAGAACCCTTCGACCGGGATAAGATCAAGAGAGGCCTTGCCAAGGCATGCTGGAAACGGCCTGTGACAGAAGAGGATATCGAGGGCGTGCTCACAACACTTGAAACCGAACTCTATGGGGCGTACGAAAGCGAAGTTCCCAGTGGTATTCTTGGGGCACGGCTTATGGAACTTCTGCGCCTTCTCGACCAGGTTGCATACGTACGCTTCGCGAGCGTGTATCGTGAATTTAAGGACGTTCGAGATTTTGTAGAGGAACTCGAACCTATTCTCGCTGAGTCTCACCGCTCTCAACAGACGGCGAAATCTTCTCATTCCGGAGGCGTCGATACTTCATCGGACCTAACATAACAGCCTCGGCTTCCACCCGTTTTCTTATCTAATTTAATTTCGCTGATCACCATGTCCCGATCAATCGATTTTGCCATGTCGTACAGGGACATAAGAGCAGCTGCAACTGCCGTCAACGCTTCCATTTCGACGCCTGTTTTTGCACTCGTAGCAACCCTCACAGCAACTATTACAGCAGCCCGACGACCGTCACCACCTTTCTCAAAGTGAACGTCAACATCAACGGCATCGAGTGGCAACGGATGGCAAAGTGGTACAAATTCGGCGGTGCGCTTCGCAGCCATAATCCCAGCAACTCGTGCCGTATTTATCGCATCTCCTTTAGCAAGCTCACCGGTACGAATGCGTTCAAGTGTCGTCGGCAGTAACACGAGAGAACCCGAAGCTTCTGCTGTTCGCACCGTTATCGCTTTATGGCCAACATCAATCATTTTAACGGGTTGTATTTGCTTACTCATCAGCTTAAGCATACCTGCTAGAACCAATAAACACACGAGGGGTCGGCGGCCTCTTCGGACTGCCGACCCCCTGCATGGAGTCAATTCTTTGATCTACTTTTAAACCAGTTCTTTACGTGAACCAATGAGTGTCCTGAGTCTCTCGGCAAGCAAAGCCACATCAAATGGCTTCTTAAAACTCTCATTCACGTGATTTCTATCAACTGTTATCTGCGATCCATCGTCGGGCAGCAAAGCGATAACAATTGTTTCGGAATACTCAGCATTCCGACGTAGATTCTGACAAATCTGCTGAGCGTCAATTCGCCCGATTGCATAATCAACGACAATGCAGTCCGGGTGAAAACTCTCAGCCTGTATACCCGCCTCAAATCCACTGGCAGCAACTTGTATCTTGAATGAATTCTCTGCCGGCAGATGTCGCTTAAGGTTTTCAATGAGCAGTTGATCTTGTCCGACAAGCAGGACTTTGGCCATAGCCTCATCCTCTAAGTCGCCCAAGGGCATTCCGTGCTCTTTCAGAAATTTAATAAGATATTCGCGCGGAATGCGGCGATCTTGTGATCCTGGAATGCGATATCCTTTAAGTCTTCCCGAGTCGAACCATTTACTCACGGTTCGGGGAGCAACTTTACAGATCTTCGCGACCTGGCCTGTCGTAAACACCTTCATTACTAGACTCCATTTTGTCTTCGTGTCTGAACTCATTTTGGCCAACTCGCTACTCGTAATGAGTATTGAGACACGGCCCCCCCGACGCGGCATATCTGTCGGTTTGGCCGCGTCGCCACTTTCCGACAGGGGCGGTGAAAGCAAAGAGAAGGCAAGCCAAAGCATTCTGCCTGACAAACCGAAGACCTTCATCTTCAGTTTGGTGAATACCATGGCTTGCAGGCCCCCCTGCTCCATATTTGGCGAAACTGGATCACAGTGAATCAGTTTCAGCAAACATGACCATCCAAGAGGTTAGATCGAAAGATCACGTCGTGAGACTTGAGCCGTTCTTTCGGAAGATTTTGGTAACGCCACCGTTTATGCTGCTTTCGGCTGTACCGAAGATGAATTTGACTCAAATTGAACAGCCACCCGCTTCGAAACACCCGACTCCTCCATGGTGACTCCGTATAAAGTAGTAGCGGTTGCCATTGTCTTTTTCGAATGCGTAACCACGATAAACTGGGTTGATGATAGGAAATCTCGTAGCACACCGACGAATCGGTCGACGTTGGCTTCATCAAGAGCAGCATCCACCTCATCGAGTACGCAGAAGGGGCTTGGCCGAGAACGAAAAATCGCGAGCAGGAGTGCGACGCACGTCATCGTCTTCTCTCCTCCAGATAATAATGAAATATTGCGAGGCTCTTTACCAGGCGGCCGAGCCATAATTTCAACTGTTGTTTCCAGAAGATCGATCTCCGGATCAAGAATAATATCCGCCTGCCCACCTCCAAACAGTCGCTCAAAAAGACCAGAAAATTCGGCTCTTACTTTTTCGATCGTCTCCCCGAGCAAACGACGGCTTTCTTCGTCAATTCGCTCAATTAGTTTTTCAACAGAAAGCTTTGCGTCCGTAACATCGACAAGCTGAGTCTCAAGCCCAGCCAACCGTTCGGCAAGAGCTTCTGATTCGGCTAGTGCCTCGAGATTCACTGACCCTACAGTGCTAAGCTTTCTTCTCGTTTCTTCTATTGAGCCATCGAGTTCTTCACGGTTTTCAGGAATCTCAATCGCCCCTCCCTCAGAGTCCGTGGTTGCCGGAGGTGGCAATTCAGCCGCCGGATCAACACCATAGTCATCGTGCAAACGCTCCAAGACACGCGTTCGCTGATGCATAGCGGTTTCTTTTTTTAGGTCAGCAGCATGCCTAATTGAGCTGCAGTCTTGAAGAGTCTCACGAGCACCATCAAGAATGTTCTTGGCCTTCTTTTCGGCAACACGGATTGCCATTTGCTGACTGACTAGTGTTGAGACAAGTCGAGCTGATCGCTCTGCCAGCAAACATGCTTCTGCAAATTTATCACCTGCGACAAGCAAGTCGAGTTCAATAATCGCCAATCTTTCTTTGGCTGCCTTCTCTTTTGACATCGCTACAGCCAACTCTGCTTTTTGACGATTTTTATCAGCCTGCTTTGCAACAACTGTTGCTTCTAGCCCCGCGACACGCTCTCTGCAGATAGACAACTGATCACGAAAACCCTCGATTCGCTCAAGGACCTGCTCATACGACTGGCCGAGTGACTCAAGATTGGATTCAACGTCCTCGAGTGTTTTGTCTGTTCTGCTAATCGCAGCCGTAATTTTCCCACTCTCACTCGCGGCGAAACGTACAGCGTCAGCTGCTTCAACAGCCTGCAACTCTGCTTCATGCAACGCCTGTTGCTGTTCATCAACTTGACTGCGAGTAACAAGCATCTCTCGCTGAAATCGTTGCTGTTCGCTCC
>JAUWWJ010000014.1 GCA_030616935.1 Planctomycetaceae bacterium | reverse complement strand
GGTAAAAAGTTTTTCGTACAGCTTGTAACGCTTGACATAGGCATGATTGTTTGTGCGTTTATTGCAGAGACTTCACCAGTTGCCTCAAACGAATGGTGGGGATTTTTCCTGGTCGCGTGCGTCCTCGAACTTTTAATTGTTGCGACTCTCTACACTGGCCTTGGGTCTGCCATTAGTTCGGCCCCAGCGCCTATTGCAAAAGCACTCAATACTATGAGACTTTTCATTTTGATAGGGTGGGCGATATATCCGATCGGATTCCTCATGGCATATGGTGGCCTAGGTGAAGTCCGAGAAATCTTTTACAACGTCGCTGATGTGATCAATAAGGTTGGCTTTGGCCTAGCAGCTTATTGGGGCATTGAAGCTTTGAGCCATTCAACAAAGCAGACAGCTTAGTCATTGATTTCAGGAATGGCGGTGATCCCTGATCACCGCCATTCCGAATGACTGTGCCTCACGGGAACGTTGCCATGTTCGCGATAAGCCAGACAGCACAACGGAAACTTTTTTTTACAAATACGTTTCGTGCCAAAGATGTGCATCTCAACCGGCAGTCAGTGTGGTTTACTGCGCTGCCTTTGGTACTAATTGGGGCCACGATTGGGATTTCCTTATTTTACAATCGAGAGACACCCAGAGAAATTGAAGTGCTACCGTGGCTTGTTGCACTCTTCTTTGTCGGTATGCCCCATGGCGCAGCAGATCTGGCTGTGCTTCAATCCAAGAAGGATGGGCGAAACGCGTGGGAAGCTTTTTTATGGTATATCGTCTCAATGTTCGGCGTGTTCACAATCTTCATCCTTACACCTGAAACAGCCCTCGTCGGTTTCCTCATTCTCAGCATCTGGCATTTTGGGAGTTCTGAAAACCCCAAACCCATTAAATCTTGGATCTCCTATGAGCATCTCCTCATGGGCTTCGCGAAAGGCGGAATTGTTATCGGCACTCCGCTCGCTGCCTGGCCAACCTCTACATCTTCTGTTGCAACAGAACTCATAACCCTTGTTGAGCCAACTCGTGCTCTCATCGGATTGCCCTTACTCGGACATCCAATCTACCCTCCGCTACACATCGCCGTTACAGGATTCACACTTCTTGCAATTGCAAGTATTTGCTGGTGTCTAATTTTTATTCATTCAGTTCGATATTCAAAGAAACACGGTACGACGAAACTCATGAAAGCAGGAAGTGTCTTTTTTTCATATTGCCTTATTGGCATCCTCGAACTCATTGCATCTCCACTTTTTGGCATCGGGATATACTTCTTAGCTTTCCACAGTTGGAAGCAAATGCCCGCACTTGCAAGCCACTTCACTTCGCCTCGTGCAGAAATACACACTTTGCGACAGGTCCTCATCGTCCACAAGGCAGCGATGCCTCTACTCCTTCCTACATGGATTTTACTTGGTGCAGCGTGGTGGACTCTTTCAAGCACCACTCACTTTCGTGACCTCGCCCTTCTTTCACTTCTTGTCTATCTCGTTGTAACTCCAGCTCACGAAGTTCTTTGCGAGTGGCTATCAACGCAGCCGGAAACGGCCTAACGTCACACATTGGCACATGCTATGATTTTCCCAATCTAAAGGAAAACCGCATGCCTTTCTCACCAACGTCTTCTGAAACTCCTATTTCTGAAACTCCTATTATTGAGCAGTCACATGCAGATGCCTCCAAAGTGGATCCCCCGAAATCCCCAGGACTACTCCGACGACTTTATGGCTGGGTCCTTTCCTGGGCAGATTCTCCACACGGCATGATCGCCTTGGCTGGAATATCGTTTGCGGAGAGTTCTTTCTTCCCAATCCCGCCAGATGTCTTGCAAGTTGCTCTCTCTGTCAGCAAACCGAAAAAAAGCTATCTTTTTGCAGTCGTATCAGTGATCGCAAGTGTTCTAGGGGCTGTTGTGGGCTGGGCAATTGGCTGGTGGCTGTGGCAATTCGTTGATACTTTTTTTTACCGTGTCATTCCTGGTTTTACGTCTGAAAAATTCAACTATGTTGAATCTCTTTACCAAGACAATGCTTTTCTTTGGTTGATACTCTCAGCATTCACACCAATACCCTTTAAGATTTTTACAATCGCCGCCGGCGCCTGCTCTGTACCACTTCCTACTCTGATAATTGCCTCTTCTATTGGACGAGGTGGTCGCTTCTTTTTAGTTGCTACCGTCATGAGAATATTTGGCAAACAGGCTCGAGATATTCTTGACAAGTACCTTGAACGAATAACCATACTTTTTGGTGTGCTTGTGCTTGCTGGTGTTTATGCAGTCAAGTTTCTTAGTGCCCACTAGGTATTTTTATTTTTTAGCTAGATCAGACTGCATACTAGAAAATATTTCATTGAAGACATTACGCACCCACGTAGTTGTTTGAAACACTTCGTCAGCTAGTGCCTCTCCGCTCTCACGATTCAACAAATTCGCTAATTGGTTGCGCTCCCGATTTCCATTAGGAAGCACATGCCCCAGACGTACATCAAGGAGTCTCAGCCTGCCCTCAATTTTTCGTAACAGGTCGTAAGCATCGCGTAGAGATTGAGCCGTTTCATTTTTTATGATCCCCGCAAGTGCAAGAGATTCTAGACCGGCAAGCGTATTTGGTGTCTGAAGATTGACATTATTTTTTCCGTATATCAGTTGGAGTGCCTGAACAAGAAATTCAATATCAACGACACCACCAGGCCCACGCTTGAGGTTGTCTTTGGCTGCAGTTTCCTCCATTCGTAGTCGCATTGAATAGATTTCTTTTACATCGGACTCCTTCCAACGGTGACCGTAGACTGCCGCATCAACAACTGACTTGACTCGCTGAAATGCAGCCTCTCCACCAAAGACAACACGAGCTTTGACAAGCGCCTGCCGCTCCCAAACAGCAGCTGGACCTTCAGACGCAAAGTATCGCTGAAAGGCCTCTAGTGAACTAACAATTGGTCCACTTCTTCCTCCTGGTCGAAGTCTTGAATCAACTTCATAGAGCCTGCCTTGGGGCGTAAACCGATTAAATACTTGTAAAACTTTATTTGCTATTTCACCAAACAAGAAACCAAAGTCGGAATCGGAACACTCACCTAAGCACTCTTCCGCCATTTTTTCATCGTAAAGAAAAACAACATCAACGTCACTGGCATAATTCATTTCACGACCACCGAACTTGCCCATTGCCAGTACTACAAACCCCATAGATTCAATTGAATTGTCACCCTTTTTTACGAACCGCATCTTCTGAGGCAGCATCGGCTTCTGGCTAGAAACAACGAACTGTAAAAGCGATTCTGCTAAATCAGATAGAGATGCGGCAATCACGTGTGGTGACTGCTGTTCTAAAAGATCATTGATACCGATTCGCAATTGTTTTGAAACCTTAAATGCGATGAGACTCGGCAAGACATCTACCGAATGCCTTCCACACAGTTCCCATAATTCATTCGTTAACTCATCTCGGGTTGCCATAACACCACCCAGAAGACTGTCCTGGAGTTCATCAATCATTCCAGGATTTTTTACAAGAAGGTCTGCCAAGAAAGGCGCGGAAGAACAGAAACGTATAGTGAGATCAAGTGCGCCTGGCGATTCACTCAAAAGCTCCCAGAGCATGCCCTTTCCACCGAGCGATTCACTTACAGCAGCAAGCGTATTCAATGTTGCGTCTGGATCCGGTGTTGTGCTTATGCGATCGAGTAATCGTGACAAAATTGAGGCAAAAAAATGTCGACATCGGCGACTTGAAAGAAAATGAGATGATTCTTCACTCAATGCAGTCACCATACGATACGCTCGCGTCACGTCACGAAATCTGCGAGGAACCAGTACGCTATCGATAAGTTCTTTTGGTGGTTTTGGATCAAGAATAAGATCAACGTCGGCTTCTGGTGTCACCTCACCCGGAAAGGCATCATGGAGAAGATGGTCTAGAATTCTTCGATTCAGGCGAGTTGCTGCGTCAAGATCTTCACGAAGTTCCGTTGCTGCATTTACCTGTCTGCCATACCCAAGACGGACTGCTAGCCGCGTAAACTCATCCTCATTTTCTGGTAACCGATGTGTCTGTCTGTCGTAAAGAATTTGGAGACGGTGCTCCACTGTTCTGAGAAGCCGATAGTTCCGTTCGAGGATTTCCCTTTCTTGATCATTCAGGCTTCCATTTGCTGCAAGGCGTCGAATTGCTTCAATTGTGTTTCCAACTCGAACTGCGGCCTCATCACCACCACTGAGTAACTGAAGAAATTGAATAGTGAACTCAATATCACGTATTCCACCGCGACCTGTCTTCAAATCAGCAGAATCGATGCCTTCACGAATGGACCGACGCTCAATTTGCCGTTTCAACGCGCGGATACCGCTGATTTCAGTCCGTGGCAACCAAAGGCTGTAGACCCAAGGACGAAGGTTGGCAAGCAAGTCTTCACCCAATTGCATGTCACCCGCAATACACCGAGCCTTTACCCACGCCTGCCTTTCCCATGTCCTGCCCTGCCTGTCGTAGTATCTCTCGAGCGCGGCACGCGGTAATACAAGTGGGCCTCGCCCTCCATACGGTCGCAACCGCAAGTCAACGCGATACGCAGTCCCTAACTCTGTTTGGTCGGCAATCAGACGAGTTACTTCCTGAACAATACGCTCGAAGAATTCACTGGTTGTGTAGGTCTTTGATCCCGCAATATCACCGTCTTCGGAGTAACAGAACACAAGGTCGATATCGCTCGAATAGTTCAGTTCATTTCCACCCAGTTTCCCAAGAGCTATCACTGTAATTGTTGCTGGCTGATTGTCTCTGATGAGGGGAATACCACGACGTTGTTGCTGCTGTAAAATCGACACGCGTAGAGCTTCATCAACAACACAGTCAGCAATCGCTGAAATTTGACCAACAACTGTTTCCAGTCGTTGCTGTTTAACGATATCACCATAGGCGACGCGGAGAATCTCTCGGCGCTTAAACCGCCGAAGAGCTTGCATAACAAAAGCAGAGTCCAGCGAGTCACCTACCTCAGACCTCAAAATATCTCGAAGGGTCTCTCGCTTTTCTGGTCTGCCACCACCTCGCCGAATACGCTCCCAAACGTCCGGCTCAGCAATTACAATCTCACCAAGAAATGGACTTGTAGCAAGAATCGCTAGGAGTGATTCCAGAGACTCTGGCTCTTTTTCAAATAATGCAATTGTTGCATGTGGACTTCGAACAGCTTGAAGGAATCGATCCAATGTGACAAGAAGTCGATCCGCCTCACCGTACAGTGGAAGTAAGCGCTCAAGAATTTCGATAAGAAACCGGAGCAAGTCAAAATCTAATTCCTGCTCTACTAATTTCTTAAAAAAATGTTTTGTATTTTCACCATCCGTGAGGCAAATACCACGTGCCCACCGGTCAAGAGCGGACCGGTCTTCGAGGAAGTGTGTGACTTTGCTGGAGTTCATTCGATCTGGCATTGGCATGGTGGCCTGATCAGTTCAAGCAAATAATATTCGAGGGCTTTGTTGGTCTTGATAACCCTTTATGACCGTTGTGCAATCTGTGGCGGAGACTGCGCCGGAACCCGAATCTGGTGTACTGCTGGCCCCGATTGTTCTAGATGATCGAGAGGAACAGCATTCGCCAAGTCATCGGCTACATCCCCAGCAAGGCTCCAAGCACCGGCGGAAATGATATCCACATCGACCATTCTACCAATCAGGCGAAGAGGTGCATCAAAGACTACAATCCGATCGCACATCGTCCTGCCTGTAAGTTGCGCAAGACCATCGGGCCCGGGATCTACGGCATGCCTCTCATCGCGCGTTGAAAGACCTTCAACGAGAACCTGCTGTCGAGAGCCGACGAACCGTTGATTCCCTTCGAGACTCGCAACTGCCTGAGCCTCTTGAAGAAGACGATTTCTTTCCTTTTTCACACTTTCTGGTACATCATCTGCTTGCCTATCGAATGCTTTCGTTCCCGGTCTCGGGCTATACTTGAAAATAAAACTATTTTTAAATTTCACTGTCTTCGTAAGCTCGAGACTTAATGCGAATTCTGCATCTGTCTCCCCGCAGAAACCGACAATAAAATCACTCGACACAGCAACATGAGGAATTGCTTCTCTCAGGCGACCAAGCATTTCCATGTACTGTCCTATGGTGTACCCGCGCTTCATGCGCTTAAGAACGGCATCTGAACCGTGCTGAGCTGGCACATGAATATAGTGCGAGACATGTGGAAGATCACGGACTGCCTCAATCAAATCCGTTGTCATATCACGTGGGTAACTTGTGACAAACTTAATACGGTCTAGTCCATCGATTGCATCCAGTCCCACCAACAAGTCAGATAGACGAGATGTTTTTCCTCCATCAGACCAACGATAACTGTTCACCGTCTGTCCAATCAGTGTTATCTCCCTGCAACCCTCACCAACTAGTTTCTCAGCTTCAGCAATAATGGCATGTGGTGGCCGAGCCTGCTCTGGCCCTCGTACTCTTGGCACGACACAAAAGGCGCAAAATTTGTCACAGCCTGTCTGCGTCCGAACGAATGCCTGAAATGGCGTTGGCCGCATCGTTGCATCTCGATCAGGATCATAACTCTCGACGCGGTCTACGATCTCTAACCGACTGCCTGATTTACGATCAAGACTCACTTCAAGCTGAGGCCCACTCCCTGCCTGAATCAAATCAACAAGAGAGGGCACTCTATGAAGTTGCCCAGGACCAACAACAAGATCAACCCATGGAGCTCGCGCACGGATCATTTCCTGATCTTTTTGCGCCATACATCCCAAAACACCAACGATTAGTTCCGGGTTTTTTTTCTTTTGTTTTCGTACCCGCCCAAGGGCTGAATAGATTTTATCCTCGGCATGCTGGCGAACACTACATGTATTAAAGAAGATTGCATCGGCGTCGGCCATCGTAGCCGTCATTCCCCACCCTTGACGACGTAATGCTGCTACGACAAGCTCGCTATCAAGAACATTCATCTGACAGCCAACGGTCTCAATAAATAATCGTTTTGTGGAAGACATGCTTTCGATCTTATCCTAAGGATTGCGGAGTGTCTCCATGGGCAACCGAAACAGGCAATTGGGAGCCTACTCGCAGGGCACTTCCACGAATAAAATCGGCTGCTGGCATAGCTCGCTTTCCTTCTGGTATCACTCGCTGAATAGCTAGTCGACTTCCTTTACCGCAAGCGACAATCAGACAATCTGGGCGTATCTCACTAACTACTCCTGGCGCAATAGAAGAGTTGTCTGATTGACCTGCAACAACTTCTGTTTCTAAGCACACAAGCCTACGAAAGACGTTCATGTGCGGAACAAACGCTGTCAAGCGAGGCCATGGGTCAAAGGCCCTTCGACGGCGATCAATTTCAGTAGCGGTCATTTCCCAATTGATTACCCCGTCTTGCTTTGTAATTCTTGGTGCCAATGTCGCTTTTTTCTCATCTTGAACCTGTCCGATTGTTATATCCGCCTCGTTGGTGGCATGTTTCATTGCTTCCAAACGGTTGAGAGAGTCTAAAACCACCTCAACACCAAGTTGAGCCAACCGAGCCTCCAACTCAGCAGATGTTTCTTTTGATCCAATCAGCGTAGAGCGAGTTGCAATGACACGACCAGCATCAAGCTTTGGTGTCATGTGAATGACACTCACCCCTGTTTGCTTATCACCACAAAGAATAGACCATTGTACGGGTGCAGCCCCACGATGCCGTGGAAGGATCGAACCGTGCAGATTGATGCCACCTAGAGGCGTCGTACCAAGAGTATCTGCTGAGAGTATCTGGCCATAATCACACACCAACATAACGTCAGCGCCGCGCGATCTTATTTCATCTTGCACGTCTACGGCATTTACATCCGGTGGATCAAGTAATGGAAATCCAGCTTTTTCCGCAGCTTCCCGCATAGGGTTTACTGGCGCTCGCCTTCCACGAGCAGCACGAGTAGGACGAGTAACAACTGCAACTATGCGATGCCTTGATGCCAAAAGTGACTCGAATGACGGAAGGATAAAGGGCCCCGTCCCCATGACCACAACAGATAATCCCTGATTGGAGTCCGATGTACTCATGACTTACAACGCTGGTCTTCGAGCCGATCCAGTTCCGCCATGATTATATCTTCTGGTGGCAACTCACCACGGGATTGCTTTCCATGATAAATATCTTCAAGCAATTCAAGGTCTCGCTTCACTTCGAGACCTGCTGCATCAGGGAGCCTATCCGTGAAAAGACGTCCTTCAAGATGATCAAATTCGTGCTGAACAACACGGGCCAAGAAACCATCCAGATCGATGCGTATTGGCTGACCATCTACACTCCAAGCCTCGACTACTACTCGCTGTGGCCGTCGAACGTCGGCTCGTAGCCCCGGAAGACTGAGGCAACCCTCCTCTTGTATCGCTGTGCCACGTGGACGAGTCAAAATTGGATTCAGAAAGGCTAGCTCCTCACCCGAATCAGGATCACCCGTAGCATTAACTACAAACATTCTATACGGCAGAGCAACTTGGTTTGCAGCCAACCCCACGCCATGAGATTCATACATGATATCGAACATCTGTTCGACGGCATCACGGACCCCTTCATCAATACGGAGAAGTGGCTTTGACTTCCGAAAGAGTGCTGGGTGTGGATACTCAACCAGGCAAAGCTTGCCGATGGAAGACTCGGCAGACGGTTGGGGTTCAGGATTTTGTGAAGAGGACACGGAAAAACCTATACGATTGAAACGAAAACATTCCTTCCGAAAGAACACTTCTTATATGATACTGTTTTCTTAGCCTGCCAACAGGAACCACCCCGTGAATACCGAACCTTCTGATGCAACCAAGTCTGCTGCCTGGGGGCATCCAACTGTGGTTTTGGCAACATGTTTTTGGATTGGCAGGCTCCGTCCAGCACCGGGAACGTGGGGGTCTGCAGCAGCGTTACCAATTATCGCAGCACTTTCATTTGCTCAGATTCCTTTCTTTCTCGAATTGCTGTTATGGGTGACGGTGTGCTGCCTTGCCGTTCCTGTCTGCACGATTGCTTCACAGCAACTCGGAGGAAATAAAGACCCCTCATCCATCGTCCTTGATGAATTTGCCGCAATGCCATTTGTGCTTCTTGTTGTTCCCCCCGAAGAGCGAATATGGCTGACCATGCTTCTCGCTTTCCTGCTCTTTCGGCTGTTTGACATCACGAAACCACCTCCTTGTCGACAGCTTGAAAATCTTCCTGCAGGTCTCGGCATCATGGCCGATGACTGGGCTGCTGCCGGGCTTGCAGCCTGTACACTTTTCGCGATTAGGGCTCTCATGCATTCCTACGGATAGCTCATGTCTTGGTTTGGCTGGTGGCTCTTGCCACAAACTAATCATGAGAAATTTGTTTGTGCCCTATCAGTTTATCAATCTCACCAGACAGAAGCGATTCCACGAAGGCTGATACGGTTCCGTAAATTACATTGCTCGTGATCTGGACCACCCAATTATGAATGAGCGGGGTAATTGTGATCACAAATCTTGCGTTCATATGTGCCTCCCACATTTCGATTGCTGTTCCCATTGATGCCTCGGGAATGTACGCAATCAACACATCGAACTGTTGACACATTCGGATATGCTGGCAAAACACGTCCCGAGCACGACCGCTGCTATACCCCACTGACTCGGTGTGGTTCGCAAATGGATCATAGACTTCTGCCTTTGGCCAGTGCCCCTGTACAATATCGTGTAATGAATCACGATATGATTGATCATGCACACACGCCGAAACGTGCGACCCCTGCATAATCCCCGCAAGAAAAATTTTCATGGCACACTCCACATCAACAAAAAGAAAAACTTCCCGTCCATTGCTTCAAAAAAAACCTCGCGCAAAAGTAAAACGCGCTGCACAACTTGCTGCACAAGACCAGTCAAACATACCCGAGATTGATTTGGGACGAGCACAAAAAACTGTTCTTGATCTTTTAAAGATTCCTGGCATTTCAGGAAAGGAAAAACAAGTCGCTGAAGCCATTCGAAAAAAACTACTCGACGCTGGCTGCTCAAAAAACATCATCTCATTTGATCAGGCACATAAAAAAACACCTCTGAAAGGCAACTGTGGAAACTTAATCATAAAATTCCCTGGTACGCGAAGAGGGCCACGCCGACTCCTTATGGCACACATGGATACTGTCCCTGTTTGTGAAGGAACAAAACCTGTCATTCGTGGAGACATCGTAAAAAGTGGTAATCCAGCGACGGGTCTCGGCGCGGATGACCGTTCCGGGTGTGGCGTCGTGCTCTCAACGGCGATTGAAATCCTACGTCAAAAAATTGACCATCCACCGCTTACATTCTTTTTTGCAATACAGGAGGAAGTGGGACTGTGGGGCGCTCGTACAGTCAAGGCAACTGACCTTGGAAAACCAAAGCTAGCCTTTAATTTCGACGGTGGGGACGTGGACAAGCTGACGATTGGGGCAACCGGTGGTGAGCGTCTCGACATCACCATCGAAGGAATCCCAAGCCACGCCGGAGTTGCGCCTGAAAACGGCGTTTCAGCAATTGCAATTGCTTCACTTGCCATCGCATCATTGCATAAAGATGGCTGGCATGGGTTAGTTGAGAAAGGGTCGAAGAGGGGAACGAGCAATATTGGAGTGATTCATGGCGGTGCTGCTACCAACGTTGTTGCAGAACGTGCAACGCTGCGGGCGGAGGCACGAGGACATGACACCGCGTTTCGAAACAGGATTGTTCAAGCGATCGAGAAGGCATTTAAAAAAGCAGCAAATCAAGTGAAATCGGCGAGCGGTCGTAAGGGGACCGTTTCAATATCAAAACGACTCGACTACGAAGCTTTTCGGCTCACAAAAAACGACCCCTCAATTACAACTGCACACAGGGCACTCCAAGCCCTCGGTCACACACCTTACTACGACATCTCCAATGGTGGCTTGGATGCGAATTGGATGGCAGCCAATGGCATACCAACAGTCACTCTTGGCTGCGGACAGCATGACATCCATACAACCAATGAATGGCTTGACCTCGAAGCCTACAAGGCTGCCTGCCAAACTGCGATTATACTAGCCACGATGGATTAGAATCCGTTTCGTTTCCTTCGGCAAAGCAATTCGTCTTTCCGAACTGATTTATTACTCGTCTCAACACAACTTTTTCTGTGCCACGACGTTTCGTACATTATGAACATACCTCGGTGGAATATTGGGATTATTGGTGGAGGGCCGGGCGGCCTCTTTACTGCCTATCGTCTCGAGCAACTCTGCTCCACACCTCTCAGGATTTCTATTTTCGAGTCAAGCAATCGACTCGGAGGAAAATTGTTAACTGAGCAGTTTACAGCCAAAGGCATACAGTACGAAGCTGGTGCCGCTGAGTTTTATGATTACTCCTTGATAGATGAAGATCCGCTTCGAGAGCTCATCGAGCACTTTGGTCTTCAAACACAGCCGATGGGCGGCACATCAATAGTCCAAGAAAACAAGGTCTTGGGAACAATTGAGGATGTACACGACAGTCTTGGTGAGAGTGCTCTTCATGAATTCCTACAGTTCAACAACCGCGCGAAATCAGAAGTATCACCGCGGCAGTTTTATGATGGCACTTCGACTTCTCACATCAACGCTAGGGGCACGAGTCTTCAAGAAGAGCGCTTCAGCACATCGCTCGATCGCCTATCGAATAAAACAAAAAAGTATATTCAGCAGCACATCCATAGCGACCTTGCCGCAGAGCCTGCTCAGACAAGCCATCGATACGGGCTCGACAACTATCTCATGAACGATCCCGCTTACATGCAGTTATACAGCATTACTGGGGGCAATGATCTTCTCGTCCATGCCCTCGCCTGTCGCCTTTCTGCAGACGTTCGATTGAATGCCAAGGTAACAACTGTCAAAAAGGGCAGACAAAATACACTCGAACTCTCTTGGAACACAGAACATGGTCATCAGAGTGAAGAATTCGACGCCGTTGTCGTCGCTCTCCCAATCGACCCGCTGAAGAAGCTGATGTTTCTCGACAGCTCGCTTGCCTCTGCTGTGCAAAACCACATTGCGCACCATGATCATCCTGCTGATTATCTTCGAATCTCAATCCTCTTTGAGAAGCCATTCTAGAAATCATGGCTTCATGATTCTTACTGCATGCTTGATGCTTTTGACGGCTGTTGCCTCTATGACGAGTCGTCACGAATACCGGAAGCACAGTACGGAGTCCTCGGCTGGCTGCTCGGAGGCACTGCGGCCCAAGAGATGGCCAATCACAGTGATGAGGAACTGATATCTGCAGCAATCAACTCACTCCCATCTCACCGAGAAGAAGCGAAAGAACTTTTCTGTGAGGCCAAAATACATCGCTGGCTCGGCGCAGTAAGTGCTCAGCCGGGTGGCTTCCAACAACGTGGAAATGATGCAAAACATTGCCCTGATGCTGGCACGTGCCCACACCTTCTCGTAGTTGGGGATTACCTGTTTGACTCCACATTAAATGGCGTACTGGATTCTGCCGATTATGCTGCAGGCTGGATCACATCGATGGCAGCAGCCCAAGAGTAACACAAGCATGAACACAAGCATGAATACAAACATTTCCCATGATTCCCAGG
>JAUWWJ010000046.1 GCA_030616935.1 Planctomycetaceae bacterium | reverse complement strand
CAAAGAGACTGCAACAACAGAGATTACGCCCAGCAAGTTTGTAGCTCTTGCTCTCCGTACTGGGCCGAACGCACAACACCATGCGATCACGTTGTTCACGACGATTGACTCCATTATTAAATTTAAACTTTCTCTTCTCTACACTAAGGATAGACCAACGCTACTCGACTAGGAGCCAGCACCCTCCGCAGGAGGGGAGCAGGCATCGCGGACGACTAAATCAACCACTAATCGCATCAGCAGGTATTTCAATCGTTCCAAGATCACGCACTTCGTTCTCTTTCAAGGTAACCTTAAACCGACCCTTTGAGTTCCACTTCAACTCAGGCTGATCCAGATCCAACGCACCGCTTCGGCCGGTCGCCCGTTCATGCCAAACCTGAAACTCAAGCGGTTCTCCAGCTGGAAGATCTGGAATCTCAAACGTCCCATCACCGGAAGACACCGCTACATACCCGTCTTCCCGAAAAACCGCATAAGCCTTCATCCACGGATGGATGTTGCAGGTCACAGAAACTGGCAGGCCAGTTTCCCGACTCGGTGTGAAGACGGTCGAATCGCCGGAGGGGATGAGTTGATTAAAACTCGTCCCCGAAATATTTGTGTTGTGACCGATTGGATCACTATTTTTCACATCAACCGCCTGACCAACCCGTGCTGCAAAAACAGGCGTGAGAAACTCACAGTTTTTTTGATCCATAACGAGTTTCTCTGTCGCCGACTCGTTTTTTACGCGGCTTGACTTCCGCAGGAAAACTACAACATTTGCGATCCCTTTACTTGCCTCATCAACAATAAGGCTTTGCTCAAAAAGCTGCATTCCGTCTTTGGAGCATACCGCGGTGTCTTTATCGACAACGAGTGCTTTCGGAGCACCTGGGTTTCCAGCAAAAGTAAATTTACCTTTCAGAGACGCCCACCCAGTACCAAGAGCTTTGTCATCTTCTTTCCCCTCGGCACCCGCCTCTTGTTCAAGCATTTCTCGCAAGTCGAGAGCGGCTGCCATGTCAGGTGCAGGACCTACGACTCGTTTTTGCCCACACCCAAGACAGAGTGTCGCTGCAAACAACACAAACAGTATTTCGTAACAATGTCTCAGCATCTCAGTCGATTCTCGTTTTCTCCGTAAAAAGCAAATAAGGCCACCTATGGCCCATTATCAAATTAGTTAAACATCTTGGCATCTACAACGATGTCACCGAGGTCTGTTCCACCCTCTTCAACAGTGAAATCTATTCGGCCCCTTTTTGCGGAAGCCTTTTTTCCTCCGAGTGTAAACTCATCGAGATATCCACCCTTCTCATGCCAGAGCTGAAATTCAAGTTCTTCGCCAACTGGAAGATTTTCTATTTCAAAACTGCCATCTGCCCCGCTGACCGCGCCATATGGATTTGGACGAATCACTAAATACGCCTTCATCCAAGGATGAATATTACATGTCACTGACGCTGGAATAGCTTCGTCACTACTGAACGTCACATCCGACGAACCATTGCTCGGAACAAGACTATTGCTTGGTGAGTTTTTCATTGTTGCGATATTGCTGTTATGACCTACTGAGTCAGAGTTTTTAATTGTCAACGTCTGTCCCGTTTGGACGAATCCAACATGGGGCTGAAACCGGCAATCTTTATTATCTAGAACCACTGGATCTGCCTTGGACCCGTCTTCCAAATCCGGATGCACCGTGACTCCTTTTGAGCGAACAAACAGGACAACGTTTGCGATCCCCTTGTCATCCGAAACAACAAGTTCCTCGTTTACAAGCTTGTGCTTGCCACACACTTCAACGTCCTTATCAGCGGTTATTTCAACAGGAGTTGGCGGTGTGCCATCGAACACAAACCGACCTTTGAGGCTCGCCCACTCAGCAGCCGGAGCTTGACTCACAAGCGCGAAAACAAACAAGCAAACAAACAAACTGATTGCAGGATTCAAATTTCGATTGACGCCGAATGAGTTCTTGCTACGAGTCATGCTGAAATCCTTTCAAAGTGAAGATTCTACTTGAGCTACAGTTCTGTAAACCTTTGCACCACGAATCGGTAATCCCGAAGAGCGTGCATTCTTGGCATTAATGGATTCACCAGTACCGCTCATTACGGAAATGTCATTTGGCGACGGATCGTCCACCTTCACCTGTTCGTCAGAGGCTTTTGGAACTTTTGAGAGGTCCGGGGTTTGCTCTACGGATTCCTCACTGGCTTGCTCTTCAGCAGGAGGCGATGCTGCCTTAGGAAGATATGGCTCTAGAGAGAATTGCCGTTTCGTGAAATCATCATAGTGCATAAGTAAGTCAGTCAGTGCGCCAAGTTGTTGCTCACTGTCACCAACGTACAGGTCCTGGCTAACCGGTTTATCGTACGGGATATTCACAGGCATTCCCGTATACGGAAGATACCTCTTGGGATTTGCTATCCAGCCATGAACGTAGTCAGGGCGAAGACGTTCATGAACTCGCTCGAGTTGTGGAGCAAGAGCCTTCGGATTACCCGGTGGTGCGTAGTCACCAACCAGATGGCACTTCACACAATAATTATTATTTGTAACTATTCGCATTGCACCATCGAGGTGCCCAGGGTGCTGCTGCTCAGCAATGTCAACTGCCGACTCATCGAGACGTGGATCATAAACATACGGGTACTCTGCCCCATCCACTGCCGAAAAATAGTCCACTAATGCGGCAGCCTGGCTCGATTGCAGATTAAACTTGGGCATCCTGAGGACAGCCGCTGGCCGAATGGGATGAGGGTTCAAAAAGAACTTGTGAAGCCACGGAGACTGAACCTTCTTACCTTCACCCACAAGTGGCGGAGGAAGCCAGCCCCATGCATCGCTCGGCTTGACATTCGGATTGATTGCCTTCTCATCCTCAATCACAACCGGGAAGAGCAACCTGGCAAGATCTCCGCCTTTTGCCGGGTAGTGCTTCCCTGCCTTAATCGCGTCTTCGGGAATAAACACATTCGGCCCACCAACGAGCCTCGTCTCACCATCGACAAGAGCATCTTTCCAGAGCGCCACTGGTCGATGAAAAATGACATCTTCTTCATCTGGCTCGACAGGAATCCCATCCTCATCAACTAGTTGTGGATTTCCTGTTTCAGGATCAAGAATCGGCATACCAACGAGCGACGTGTGTCTCCTACCAGCAGCATCAACCTCAAGCGAATCTCGCACCTGATCCGGCGAGAAATGCCCCCTAAAGAACGGATAGTCATTGAAAGCAGGAGGCTCGCCCATCGTCTCAGGCTCGTACGCAAGATCCCAACGGTCCATCTGGAGCGTGTGACATCCGGAGCAGTTAAAGCGTTCAGCTACCACAAGGCCATCAAGCCTTGCCTTTTCGTGAGGTGTTGGCTTGTAGACAAATTCACTGGCTGGAGGATCGGCGACGAGACCGAGAACAAAAGTCATTACCTTTTCCCGCTGCTTTGCATCAAACGGGAACTGCGGCATTCGGTAACGCTCGTTGTACGATTTATTCTCAACTTTTTTGTAATCGTAGCTCCGTGGCCGTCTCAGTTTTTGCCAGAGAAAACCTTCTCGTTCGTGCCCAAGCAGCTTTTCAAGAAAGTACCCTGTGTCAGGGTCTAAACTTTCGGGGGAAATATGATGCCCTTCATCACCAACTCCGTATGCCAGATCAGTCGCAAATACATCGTCTTCTTCAACTGCATCCCCATCTTTACTTGGTCCGTGACTATCCTCAACGTGCTCGTCATGAGTTTCAGCATCGGATAAGCCTGGGTGCGACGCCATCATCCCCATGTGGGGATCATTGTGATGTCCATCGTGAGAAAGGTCATTCATCACAAATTGCACAACTTGTTCGAAAGCGATCCTTGAAGGGTCTTTCCTACCCCAGTCGGCAAGGGCTGCACCAGCGGGCTTGGCATCCTCAAAACCTGGAATGTCGTGACATGAATAGCACGCAAGCTTTCCAATTGTTTTCTTACCAACATAATTAAGAAGCACTTCGTTACGCTCAGCAGCAGCCAGACCGACAAAGACCTCTTCATCTCCAAGAATCGTCGTGCCCTCGGGGAGTCCGTCACGAAGAACAGCAGATGCCTTTTGCACTGGAAACCTACCCTCAAGATAGAGCGTCGCAAGTTCTTCAAGTGCAACTATCTCGTCACCAGACATTGTCGCGGCAGGAATGTCTTCTGGTTTCCAACCCTCTGTTGACTGCAAGAGGTACGCAACCGCGTCCGCGGCCGGATCGCTCACCGACCCATCCTCATGCGTCACGGGATCAAGCAAAACATTCGGCATGATCGTTCGAGGATGATACGCGGCTGGATTGCGAAGCCAACTGTAGAGCCATCGAACGCCGTTCGGTTGACTTGCAACTTTCGCACCAATTCGGGATAGATCCGGGCCATGGTTACTTTCGGCCGCGGGAAAATCTGCATGCTGATGGCATGCAAGACATCCCCGAACTTCCACAACCTTTTTACCACGAACCACATCTGCGGGAGCCGTAATACCTTGATATGGCTCAATGTACTCAAACGGCTGGCTACTCGACGTAAGGTAGGCGATCATGGAGCGTATTTCGAGAGGCTCATACCGTTCGGATTCTTCAAGACCAGCACCCTCAAGATGCTCCCATAGCCCAAAGAATCGTGGCATTTTTGTAGAAGGCCGAAAGTCTTGAGGATTCCGAAGCCAAGCGTACAGCCACTCAAAGCCAACTTTCGAAGCAACATGCCGAAGACTTGGTCCTACCTTCGGAAACATGCCGGGCGTCTCGGGCGTCTTCAATAGAGATGCGAGTACGTGAGTCCGATCAGTCAACTTCGCGTCATCACCAAGTGCTGCATCTGCGTCAATCGCTGCTCGAAGACGCTGTCGAGCATCATTACCATCGGGACTTGAGATTACATCGGTTACCCAATCATTGAAGGTGCCATCCATTTCCTGTGCACCTGGATCTACAGCAACAGCTTGTGCCACCTCGTGATAATTTGGCTCGAGTCGCATATCCGGTCCAACTCTCTGATCCGGACCTGACCACCCTTTGATCTCATGGCACCCATAACAACCGTACTGCCGAATCAAGTGGTAGCCGGCAACAACCTTAGGCGCTGGAGGCTCCGGAAATCGCTCATTTGGCTCAAGATCCACAACCTCATGGTGACACTTCAAACAACTTGATTCTTCGAACCTTTCCGGCAACATCGGAAAAATCCAGTGGTGATTGTTAAACCAACCGTATTCATCATGCCAGACGTGAGACTGCTTCGGCGTGTTTGGTGAGTGAGAAGACCACTTGAAACTTGTTGCACTGCCCTGCCCTTGATGGCAGATAGTACATCCAAAAGTCTGCATTGAATGAGGGCTGGAATCGCTCACAAAAAGGTCGAGCCGCGGATGCGTTGCATATGGCTGAGGGACACCTCGCTGAACTTCTAAACGCAAAGGCTCGCCCCATGAAACATTTTCGAGCAAGGCAGCAACTGCCAGCTCACGAACAGACGTTCGCCCACCACCAACCGAGGTTATTACATCTCCACTTTGAAGGCCGGCAATCGCGGCCGGAGATTCGGGCAAAACAACACTAATCGTTGGGGAATCCTCACGAAACAATCCTTGGCTCGCAAGTGAAAAGCCAAAGGCGCGTTCCATCTGAAGCGATTCAGTTTCGGCTCCTTCGGACGCTGGCGGATCATTCGGCGTCGGAAGCAAAATTTCAACAATTGTGGCTTCCGGGTAAGCCGGCTCCGACGGAGCCCCCTTTGCAGACTTTGCCATGCCCTGGTGGCATGTTGTGCATCGATCAAACCTAGCAACATCACGAAAATTATTGTTCAGCGTTAACTTCGGAAGCCAGATCTGATCAACTCGTAATGGGCCATTAAAGGCATCGAGTACAGGCAACTCCAAGATCGTCTTGCCTGCATTCGGCGCTCGATCGCTAAGAGTTTTTCGCAGCAACGTCAAAGACTGACGATGGTCAGCAAGATTTTTCGCCGCAGCATTTTCCGTCGCAGTAATATTTTTTAATGCATTAGCAAGCTCTTTTCGATGTGTGTTCGCAACTTGAAAAGCAAGCGTTGCATCCGTAACTTTTTTCTTTTGCTCATCAGTTAGAGCTAGCAATTCTGTTTGCCTTGAAACTCCCGCTTCATTAGAAACGGCCAACTCATAATCAGCCCGCCGCTTGTCAAGATTTGCCTTCTGTAATTTCAAACTACCGGCAAGGTTGTCTTCACGAAACCTGGAACGATCAACGATGTCTTGAAAACGTTGCAGCAAGTCGCCTCGGATCTGAAACCGACTATCTGGATCCTCTGCTTCGCGCAAGCGGCTAACATCTTCTCTTGCAAGCGCAGCGGCCTCCGCGTCCTCCTTGACTGAGCCTGCTCGATCGAGAAATTCCGTTACTAAGGCTGGGGCAAGATCCGCCCTTCGAACTTCGGCCAGAGAAGCCTCCAGCTCAATCGATTTTGCCTTAAACGCTAATGAGTCCTCTGAATCAACTTGCGCCGCCGCCGACCACGTTTCGAGATCGCGAAAAGTTCTCTGATATATTTTCCACGGGCGATTGTGGTCCGCAGCAAGCATAACTACGGTCGCAATTAATAACATCACAGCCAACACACAAAATGTGATGTGAAGGACGTGCATGTCTCGCCAAGTTTTTTCTGTAGCTGGCATTTATAAGCTCGCGAAGATTGATCTACTTAATTAATCGCCTTGAGGTTGAAAAAGTCAAAAATTCAACGAAAACTCCGGGATACTGATTATGTACTTCAAATTGACCGTCCAGCGGAGGATCATTTTGAGCGGAAGAGTAAGCATCAACAGCATCAAATTCGACATTACCATGTATCTTATGAAGCCCATTTTGGCATAAAAACCACGGAAGATTGTGACGGCCATCAAAGGCGGAAGAGCAACTAGGTAAGCGCCCATAATGAGCAATCCGGGCGCCTCTCTCAAAAATATGAACCCAATTTGTGATAGGACTCCAGCATCTTGTGGGGCGCGTGGAAGAGGCTGATTAAGCCACTGGACCCAAAACATTTGTGGAAGATCAACATTGTTGAGAACTTCCACCTTATACGGTGTCCAATATTCAAACGGACCAAAGAAATTCCAATTGGGCCCTCTTAGGAAGGTGCCAAGAATGATCAGAGTGATCCATAGCTCAAAAAAGCCGAACTGATAGACGTGGTAGCTGAACTTCCGCTCCTCAATTGAGTAATAGCCATTTCCTTTTTTATTGAAGTCGAGATAAGGCATCGCCATCAAGCCGAATACAACGAGGCTTGGGAGAACGACCCCAGCATACCAAGGATCGAAGTACACCAGCATTTCTTGAAGACCAAGAAAATACCAAGGTGCTTTTGAAGGGTTTGGTGTCTTCACACTTGAAGCCGGCTCTTCAAGAGGCGCGGGAAGGAAGAGCGCCCAAACAAGAAGCAAGGCAGACACACCGACCATGCAAATCAATTCCGTGTACACCAAATCTGGCCAAACAAGCACCTTCTCGTCATTTTCTTTTTCAACAACCGGCAAACCCTGCTTTATTCGTTCGTCGTTGACTACTGCCTGCTTCGTTGCCACCCACGTAAAAAACGCTAGTAGATAAACAAGGCCAACAATCGGCACGTTGTCCGGCTTCATCACAATGGCTGCAAAGTTTTCATCTGCCATCGATAAACCCAGGAGGAGCAACGTCAAATTAAACACAGACCAAGCAGCCATAGGCTGAACGAAGAACTTCCGGAAAACAAAAAGGCATGTAAATAGTGCTGTTGTTCCGAGCGTGTACGCCACCGGGCCAGAGAGATAGTTCACAACCCCCCGAGCTGCAGCCGGCAAAACCGGCACCATCGATTTTGACCCAGACAAGGCAAGACTCGCCAAGATCATCATGATGCCGGCGAAAACAGACCACACAAGCGCCCATCCTGGTGAATCCTTCTTCCGCCACAAAATGAGTGCAGCAATGCCATTCATAATCGCTAGGAAAACGTAGTAACCGCCTAAGAACCCAGCGACATCGTTAAGAAAAAAGCCACTCGAATGCATTTTGAACGATTACCTTCAGTCGTAACTAAACTTAAGCGGGAAACTCTATTGTCTTATCCACCACAACATCCTCCTCGATTACAGAGGACCACTAATACCACCGTCTTTACGAACTCTCCAGAAATGAATTGCCATTAAAAGTGCGGCTGCCAGCGGAATAGCAATGCAGTGCAGCACATAAAACCGATTTAAGGTTTCTTCACCGACAAATCGTGCACCAAGCAGACCAAACCGGGCATCAGATCCATCTGTAATCATGTCTATACCACCAATAGTTAAGAGTTGCTGGCCAGGCCCTTCATACCCAAGGATTGGCGTGGCACGTGCCATATTCGAACCAACGGTGATAGCCCAGATTGCCAACTGGTCCCATGGAAGCAAATATCCAGTAAAAGACAGCAGGAGAGTGAGTAACAGTAGAATGACTCCGATCACCCAATTGAATTCTCGTGGAGGTTTATAACTACCAGTCAGGAACACACGATACATATGCAGCCATGTTGTGATGACCATTGCGTGCGCACCCCACCTATGCAATTCCCGGAGGATGCCGAGGCTCGTAACGTCGCGAAGCGCGAGGATGTCGTTATACGCCCACTCAAGCGTTGGACGGTAATAAAACATTAAAAGCACGCCCGTTACCGTTTCAACAAGGAAAAGGAAAAAGGTGACTCCGCCCATGCACCACGTAAAAGAAAGTGCAATTCCCTGCTTCTTAATCGAAACCGGATGAAGGTGGAGGAAAAAGTTCGTCAGCATGACGACAATTCGATTCCGACGATCTAACGGCATCGGATGACGAAAGATACTTTTCCAAATTTGCGAATTTCGGATTGTTTCACCAATGGCCATTGAGTGCAGCCCAAGTTAGTAAGTTAAAAGTGCTCGCCTTGGCGAGTTGTATTATTGTCACGCTGTTACGAACGAAGCCGGGTCATT
>JAUWWJ010000223.1 GCA_030616935.1 Planctomycetaceae bacterium | reverse complement strand
GGGTTGGCCGGTAGTTCAATGCCGTCCTTTGCTCTTTTAAGCGATGCAAAAATTGATGCGCTTGCTGAGTATGTGAAGTATCTCAGCATTCGAGGTGAGGTAGAGTTGTCTCTCATGCGAGCGTTTTTCGAACTAGATGACGAAGATGAAGGAGTGCTCCCTCAATCCCGTGAATTTTTGTTTGAGGAGATCATCGATCCGGTCGCCGAACGGTGGGCTACTGCAGACGATGCAATTATTGATGTGCCGGAGATGCCGGAGGGTCTCGATATGGTTGCATCGATTGCAAAAGGTAAAGAATTGTTCTACGGGAACAAAGCAAATTGTGTGAAGTGCCACGGGGTGAGTGGCCTTGGTGACGGGCAAGCCAATGATTATGACGACTGGAATAAGGTTGTTCTTCAGGCTCAAAAAACAGTAGAGGGCGGTGTTAAGCAGGCCGCAAAAGCGTCGACCTGGGATATGTCCGCTGAAGAGCGGGACGAGCATCGTATGGAACTAGCGTGGCTCGATCGCTTTGAGACTGTTCTCGATGGAAATGCGTTGCGGCCCCGCATGATTCGTCCGAGAAACCTCCGGCAGGGAGTGTATCGGGGCGGGATGCGTCCTCTGGATCTGTATTACCGGATTCATGCTGGAATCAATGGGGCGCCGATGCCCGCTGCCAAAGGCACGGTGCCTCCAGAAGATATTTGGCACATCGTCAATTACATTCGTTCGCTTCCTTATGATTTCAACGGAACGCTTGGTGTTGATCGACCAATGGTCGCCCGGGATCGCATGTAAGTTCGAGAAAAAAATAAAAAACAGAAGGTATTTTTGGAGACAATGGGATGAAGCGTTTAGCTGGACTTTTTTGGAGCCTGCTTTTTTTGGCTGTCCCTATTTTGGGAGTAGTCACCTTTGCGGTTGCGCCGGCGTACGACATCTGGCTCCCAAAGGATGTGTCAGAGCACGGCGCAGCGGTGGATGGTTTGTTTTACTTTATTCTCTGGCTTACTGGTTTTGTCTTTATAGCAACAGAACTGTGTCTTTTTTGGTTCATTTGGAAATATGATGAAAAGAATGATAAAGCCGAGGTGAAATATCGACACGGCAATCACGTGTTGGAAGTGATTTGGACAGTCATTCCAGCTGCTGTTTTGCTGTTCCTTGCGATCTATCAAATGAACACGTGGGCAGACGTCAAAATGCGGAGGCCGAATATGGCTCCAACCGTTGAGGTCATTGGGCGTCAGTTCGAGTGGAGGCTCCGCTATCCCGGACGCGACGGTGTGCTGGGCACTCCTGACGACCTCCATCTTGTGAATGATCTTCATTTGCCTATCGACGAAGATATCCTGATACAGTTGAAAAGCATGGACGTGCTCCACAGTTTCTTTCTGCCCAACGTAAGAATTAAGCAGGACGCAGTCCCTGGCATGAAAATCCCAGTTTGGTTCAAAGCCCGGGAAGAAGGTGTGTTTGACATTGTCTGTGCTGAGCTTTGTGGCTGGGGGCACTACAAGATGAAGGGCAGGGTGACGTTTGAGTCACGCAAGTCATTCGAGCAATGGCTTGAAGTTAAGTATCAGGAGCAAGAAGCTACCCAAGCGAGTAACACTGAGACTTGATTTTGAAAAATCACTGAAAAATTTGGTCAAGCTAATAAAAATTTCCTAGATAACCGCTTCACTAATGAGGTTAGCCGTGAGTACTGTAGAAACGAAAGCAACAAGCGTTCAGGATGCACCAGAGAAGCAAGAGGCTCATGTGCACGCCCAGCCGTCTTCGGCACGAAAGCTGTCGACGTTTCTTTCGACATATGTTTTTTCCAAAGACCATAAGGTTATTGGCCTCCAGTTTCTTTTTTCGACACTTCTTTGGTTTCTCATTGGGGGGCTGCTCGCTCTAGCCGTGCGTTGGCAGGTGGCCTGGCCTTGGTCAGACGTGCCCGTTGTTGGAAAGCTTTTTGCCCAACAGGGTGGGCAAATGGCGCCAGAGTTCTACACCATGCTCTTTACTATGCATGCTACTGTCATGATTTTTCTCGTGATCATCCCGATTCTTGCTGGTGCATTTGGCAACTTTCTCATCCCGCTGATGATTGGTGCTGATGACATGGCGTTTCCGACGCTCAACATGCTGAGCTATTGGTTTATGTGGCCCGCGTTTATTGCCTTCGGTGCAAGTTTCTTTGTCGAGGGCGGGGCGGCTTCGAGTGGCTGGACAAGTTATCCAACTCTCGCAACAAATGTGAATTCATCTCCTGGCGCTGGGTGGGGGCAAACGCTCTGGCTTATTGGGCTTACCTTTGTTGGTGTGTCGTCGATGCTTGGAAGCGTGAATTACATGACCACGATAATTCTGATGCGTGCACCGGGTATGACGATGTTCCGTTTGCCTATGACGATTTGGGCGATGTTCATCACTGCCGTCCTGCAGGCCTTTGCCCTTCCTGTCCTTACCGCGGCTGGCTTTATGCAGTTAGCTGACAGATCTCTCGGGACAGGTTTTTTCACGCCTGAGGGCAACATCGTAAACAATGCTGTTGCAACTGCTGGTGGAGGGCAGCCCCTGCTTTGGCAGCATTTGTTCTGGTTTTATAGCCACCCGGCTGTTTACATCATGATCCTGCCGGCAATGGGCATGGTCTCAGATATCCTAACGTGCTTCGCACGAAAACCGTTGTTCGGGTACCGCCCGATGGTTTATTCGGTGGCGGGTATTGCCGGGTTGGGTTTCATTGTGTGGGGACATCACATGTTTATGTCCGGCATGAATCCAGCCCTTGGAACTACTTTTATGGTTTCAACCATGATGATCGCATTGCCAAGCGCAGTGAAGACATTCAATTGGCTTGGAACAATCTGGGCTGGTCGAATTCAGTTTACAACATCAATGTTATTTGCACTGTCGTTTGTCTCTATGTTTATCATTGGCGGACTGTCTGGGATTTTCATGGCGGCGACTCCCGTTGATATTTTCATCCATGACACGTATTTCATTGTGGCTCATTTCCATTACGTTCTTTTTGCGGGAACGGCGATGGGTGTTTGGGCTGCCATTTACTTCTGGTTTCCAAAAATGTTCGGAAGAACAATGAATGAGTTCTGGGGCAAGATACACTTCTTCCTGACATTTATTTTCCTGAACGGCACCTTCTTTACGATGCATATTTTGGGGGCGGTTGGATTTCCTCGAAGGCTTGCAGATGCATACCACTACGAAACGTTTCATCACCTGCAACCGCTTAACGCGTTCATGACGTATTGTGCTATCGGCATGGTGGCGAGTCAGATTATTTTTGCGGTCAATTTCTTTTGGAGCATGTTTTATGGGCCAGTGGCTGGCCGCAATCCCTGGAATTCCAATACGTTGGAATGGACGGCGCCGAGCCCTCCCGGTCATGGTAATTTTGATTTCCAGCCGATTGTCCACCGTGGTCCTTATGAGTATTCAGTGCCTGGTGTGGAAAGTGACCACCTCATGCAGACGGATCCTCCGAATGCAACCGCCGCCGCTGCCGCCGCCGCGGCTCACTAAGAGGGTGTTCTCTGTTCAGTTACTACCATGCCAGATAAACTAAGCCCGCCGCACAGTGCAGTTAAGAGTCCAAACGTGGCTCATTGGATTGCATGCTGCCTTGTCGCTGTAACCGGGGTGCTACTCACTTTTGGTGCCCTCGTTACTACGTATGAGGCAGCCATGGCTGTTCCAGACTGGCCAGGGACATATGGACACAACATGTTTCTGTTTCCTTTTGCGGAATGGTTTTTTGGCCCATGGGATCTGTTTCTGGAGCATGGGCACAGGCTTCTTGGTGCTTCGGTTGGTGTGATCTCGCTTATTCTGGTAGGTGCCGTCTGGAAGACGAATCAGTCGTCTATGGTTCGTGGTTTGGTTGTGGCCGCAGTCTTTCTTGTCGTGCTGCAAGGCGTTCTCGGGGGCCTTCGTGTCTTACTCGATGACAAAACTGTCGCCAAAGTTCATGCATGCACGGGCCCACTGTTTTTCTCGGTTGCCGTGGCTGTTGCTACGTTGACATCAAGACGATTCCAGAATAATCAAGCAAGATCGGAAACAGTGGATTCAGGAATTCCCTTTGGTGGATGGATCGCATGTGGTCTTTTGTGTGCCTCATACATTCAACTTGTAGCCGGAGCTCAGTTGCGTCATTTAGATCCAACAGTGGGGCCGACTACGTTTCGTTGGCTCGTTCTGTTTCACCTCGTCGGTGCTGCGACAGTTGCAGTATTGAGTCTGGCGGCTGTGTGTGAGTCGTTCGGGTTTTTGGGTGCCAGTGGTTCT
>JAUWWJ010000121.1 GCA_030616935.1 Planctomycetaceae bacterium | reverse complement strand
TCTGTGTCGACTGAGGCGGTTCGGTTGCTTCCCCGAGGCTCTACGAATGCTATTCGAGAAATAGGTGTTACAGATGTTGTGATGATTCAATTTTCTGATGAGCCGAAAAATTTGATCGAGGCAAAAAAGCGACTCATAAAGAACGACTTTGACGGTGCCCTCGAGGCCCTTGAGCAAGTCAATGAAGGTGAAATTCAGAGTGCCTCGGTAGCGGTACGTGGTGAATATGCGTATGTTCGAGCGGTAGCTGTTGGCCATGTTGCTATGGATACGACTAAAGAGCTGCCTTCGGCTCTAAGTTCTATTGAAGAGGTGCTCGACCAATTTACTCGTTCAATTCATTACTATGATTTGCTCGAGACTGCTGGTGATCTCGAGCGAGCTCTCAGGCGATACGATAAAGCCACGGCGATATATAAGAAAATTTCACGGGGTCCCCCGCCCATGGTGGTCCGTGCAGGAAGGCTTCAAGGAAATGTTCTGGCCGCAGAGGGTCGTCACGCAGAGGCAATTGCAGAATACGAAAAAGTGCAATCAACTAATCTCGATGGAAGTTTTATTGAGCAGGAAAAGATAATGGCATGTCTTGGACAGGCAGAGAGCCTTATTTCTTTAAGCCGTTTTGATGAAGCAGTCTCTCTTATCAGTTCGATGCTTGCGGAAACGTATCCTGAGGGAGAGCCCGTCATCGCAACCAATATATTGCTTGGAAAGGCGTATAGCCTGCTCGGCCAATCATTCCTGGAATTGAAGCAGGATCAAGATGCTTTGATTGCATATTTAACCGTGGATCTGGTGTATGGTGATGTCCCTGACACGCACGCCGAAGCACTTTTTAGGTTGTTTCATTTATGGAATAAGGGAGGCTATCCTCGTCGTTCGGCTGAAGTTCGACAAAGGTTGATAGAGGCCTATCCGCAAAGTACGTGGGCTGCTGAGTTGAATCCGTCTGCCAAGTAAATCGACGTAGCATGTTTGATGGTCATGGAGTACAACCAGTAAACTTTTAGCAGTCCTCAGTAAGTTTTCTGATTTATATGACACTTCAGGATGAGTGATTAATCAGGACTTAATTGCCAGAAAGCAGGGATGTTTACAGATGCAGTTTTTCAGGAATCATCTACGGCCTCAGTGTCGCTTTTTTGTAACAGGAATGGTTCTTCTGTGGTCGGCTGTTGTAGTAGGCCAGGTCGCTGACGAGAGTCAGCCCGTCTCTCCGGAGGCTGGAGCGGTGATAGGAGTAGCGACTGATCCTGCAGCGGTTGAGCCAGCAATGCCTGAAGCAAATTCAGATAGAGGTGGTAATGACGTGGTCCCAGGCGCACCGGATAATTTACTTGTCTATTATATAAAGGCTCTTGGTGCGACTTTTGTGATTGTTTTTGTCGCACTTTCGTTCGCACTCGTTGCGTTACTTGTAATGTGCTTTTTGCAATTACGCCGTACGGTTCTAATGCCCCCCGGTCTTATTGAAGAATTCGAAAACCATCTGGACAAGAAAGAGTTTCAGCAGGCCTACGAACTTGCAAAAGTGGATGATTCCTACCTTGGTCGTGTCCTTGCTGTCGGCCTTGTCAAGTTACAGGTGGGGCGGCAGCAGTCGTTTGATGCAATGCGTGAAACACAGGCTGAGGAAGCAATGCAGCTCGAGCATAAGATCAGCTATGTGTCTCTTATCGGTGCATTGTCACCAATGTTCGGATTGCTTGGAACGGTAAGTGGTATGGTGAGCGCTTTCACTGTTATTGCTCAGTCTGCAACACAGCCCAAACATCATGAGTTGGCAAGTGGTATATCACAGGCACTTGTGACGACCCTCATTGGGCTTTGGATAGCGATTCCTGCTGTCGCATGTTTTAGCCTGTTTCGTAATTGGCTTGAGCAACTCAATAGTGATGTGGATACTGAAGCAGTGCGTCTTATTTCCAAGGTGCCGTTGACTCAAAAGTAGTGTCGCGGTGACAACGGCCAATCGAATCTACAGGAATTTTCGCAGTGATACGGAGAAGTAATGGGCCAGCCATCGTTGAGAATGACATGACGCCCATGATTGATGTCACATTCCAATTGATAACCTTTTTTATGTTTGTACTGAATTTCAGTGAGGCAGAACAGGATGAACGTATTCAGCTTCCATCGAGTCAATTAGCAAAACCTGCCGAGGGGGTTGTTGAGGCGCCTATAACCATGCAACTCATGGCGAATGGCGGAGTCTTATACGCTGGTGAGATCATTCCAGTTGATGAAATTGGAGGCTCGTTACAACGCGAGCGAGATATTATTGTTGCATCTGATAAAGATCCAAAACGTGCAACGGTTATTGTTCGAGCGGATGGTCGGGCAAATGCTGGTGACGTACAGCGAGTGATTCAGATTTGCCAGGAGCTTGGATTTCAACAATTCGCGCTCCGTGCCCTTTACAAGCCGGACTGAATGATGCCCCCTCCCCTTCCCCGTCGACGGCTTGAAAAAGTGGCGGTCAATATGACCCCTATGATCGACGTTGTATTCCAGCTAATGATTTTCTTTATGCTGACATTTAATATTATCGCCCCGGAAGGCGATTTTGATGTTCGTATGCCGCTTGGGAAGTCATCTGCAGAGCCTCCTGATGACCTCCAGTTACCACCAATTCAAGTTCGTTTGGCATCAGATACTGAGGGCACACTCGCTGGGATTTCGATGAACGGTGAGCCCGTTCAAGATTTTGGTGATCTACGACAACGAGTCGCTGGCTTTGTGGACGTTGCTCTGGAGAGCGGAGCCTCACTTGAAGATGTTGAATTAGAAATTGATTGCGACTACGAACTTAATTATATCAATGTTATTGATGCAATTACTGCAGTATCCGGCAGGATAGAAAATGGACAGCTCATTGAAATGGTGAAAAAAATCAGTTTTGTTCCACTTGAACGACAGCCGTAGTTTGCCCGGGCTGAGTCACTCAACTTCTTGGATGGTATTGCAGGTGGACACTTCTCAGTCGTCCGGAATCGACGTGAGTGTATCGCTGTGTTGTAGCAATGCTAGCGTGCCCTAGCATTTCCTGCACATGCCTGAGATCAACTCCACCAGCAACAAGATGGGTGGCAAAGCTATGTCGAAGAGTATGGGGTGAAATGTCGTTGGCGAGGCCAGCAGAGGCGGCGTGTTCGCGGACAATTTCCCAGATTCGCATTCGGGAGAGTCTATTGCCTCTCGTGGAGACAATGACATAGTTCTGATCACTCGAGCGCGACACAAACTGAGATCGATGATCAAGAGTCCACTGTGAGATTGCAGCATGAGCCTGCTTCCCCAGAGGCACGACTCGTTCCTTATTCCCTTTTCCGTGACATGTGCAAAATTGTTCATCGAGATGAAGGTCGTCTATTTTAAGTGAAGACACTTCCGACGCGCGGCAGCCAGTGGCATACAGCAGTTCCAAGAGAGCTCGGTCCCGTGATCCAGTAGCAGTAAATCGAGATGGACTGTCAAGTAATAAGTCAACTTGCCGGGATGAGAGAACAGCGGGGATCGTGTCATCGGGGCGAGCCAAGACAAGCTGTTCAGCGGGGTTTTCAGTCATGACCCCTTCAAGTTGAAGGAAGGAATAAAAGCACCGAAGTGTCGCTGCTTTTCGAGCAATTGTGGCCCGAGATTGTTTCTGATCGGAAAGCCAGCCGAGGTAATCTCCAAGTTCTTGAATCGTTGTTTTCAGGGGTGAGCGGCTACTGAGCCACGCTCCAAATGATTGAAGGTCACGCTGGTATGCCGACTGGGTGTTTTCCGCGAGGCCTCTTTCATGGCGGATGAAGGCAAGGAATCGCTCGATCAGTTCGTCGATACGGATCGTCGAAAGAGGCTTGCTCTGTGGGCCTTCAAAAGCAATCTTACGAAGTCGCGAACGGGATGCAGGTTTTTTCTGCTTCTTCAGACTCGTAGTTGGTTCCTTTTTTTTCATTGAGTTGATTTATCTGAGTGGGCAAACAATTCCTCAAATCAACTCCACAAATCAAGGATCGTATCCCAGGTTCGGAGCGAGCCAACGCTCGATTTCCTTTTCTGGCATGCCTTTTCGGGTAGCGTACGATTGCACTTGTTCACGGGTGATTCTGTCTACAGCAAAGTATCGGCTTTCAGGGTGACCAAAGTAGAGGCCGCACACACTCGCCGCTGGTGTCATTGCAAAGTTTTCCGTGAGACTCATGCCAGCGACTTTTTCTGCATCAAGTAGTTGGAATAAGGCCGGTTTTTCTGTGTGATCAGGACAGGCCGGATAACCGGGAGCAGGACGAATACCGCGGTATTTTTCTGCAATAAGGTCATCTGCACCGAGCTTTTCTTGCTTTCCAAAACCCCAGTCCTGCCGGGCTTTTTGATGAAGCCATTCTGCGAACGCCTCAGCGAGCCGATCGGCAAGTGCTTTAACCATGATTGAGTTGTAGTCATCGTGATCTTTATCAAACTGTTCGGCAAATTCATTGCAGCCATGACCGGCGGTACATGCAAAGGCCCCAACATAGTCTTTGCGTCCACTTGACACAGGTGCGACAAAGTCGGCTAGCGCGTAGAAGGTTTCTTGTCCACGTCGCTCCCATTGTTGTCTGAGAGTGTAGATCCGACCAGTTTCATTTTGTCGGGCGTCATCATCAAAAAGAACGATGTCATCTCCGTCGCTATTTGCAGGAAAGAAGCCGTAGACTCCACGAGCTTCAAGTTTCTCTGTAGTGACAATGTCATCTAAGAGTCTCTGTGCATCATCGAAAAGTTTTTTGGCTTCATTACCGACTGTCACATCATCGAAGATAGTGGGGTATTTTCCTTTTAGTTCCCAGGCCATAAAAAATGGTGACCAGTCGATGTAGGGAACGAGTTCCTCAAGTGAAACTTTTGGAAGCTGCCGAAGGCCAAGAAACTCTGGTGTCCCGATCTCAGCGAGTGACCAGTCGGTCGTCCAGCGTTTTTCTATAGCGGTTTTATACGGGACAAGCTTTATCTGTTGCCGATTCTGGAAATTTTCAAGGTCCCTTGCCTGAGCCTTGCGGTTTGCTTCTGCAAACGCCTCTTTAGAAGTTGGGCTCAGTAATTTCTCAACAACACCAGCTGCCCGTGAGGCATCTGATACGTGAACGACGTTTCCAGAGTACTGAGGGGCAATTTTCACCGCGGTGTGACGTGTTGATGTTGTAGCGCCCCCAATCAAAAGAGGGATTTCAAACTTTTCATGCTGGAACTCTTTTGCAACCTGAACCATTTCATCAAGGCTCGGGGTGATGAGGCCAGAAAGACCAACAATATCGACGTTCTCCTCACGAGCTTTGTCGATGATCGTAGCACATGGAACCATGACTCCAATATCGATGATTTCGTAGCCGTTACAGCCTAAAACAACACCAACAATGTTTTTTCCAATATCATGAACATCACCTTTGACGGTTGCTAAAAGAATACGACCACGCTTTGTTTCTTCGTCTCCTTGCGCTTTTTTCTCCTCCTCCATGTAAGGCAAGAGATGTGCAACGGCCTTTTTCATGACCCTCGCACTTTTTACCACCTGAGGAAGAAACATCTTGCCTGCACCGAAGAGGTCGCCGACTGTCTGCATGCCACTCATCAGCGGCCCTTCAATGATCTGAAGGCCCGTGTCGTACTTGGTTTTGGCCTCTTCGATATCATCCTCGACATGATCAGTAAGCCCTTTAAGTAATGCGTGTGCAAGCCGATCGTCGATATCGAGCTCCCGCCACTCATCAACTTTCTTGGATCCGCCTTCGTTATCACCTTTCACGGTTTCTGCAAAATCAATCAGCCTGTCTG
>JAUWWJ010000036.1 GCA_030616935.1 Planctomycetaceae bacterium | reverse complement strand
CGTCAGCAAGAAAAAAGACTTAAAAACAACGTGGCAATATCTGCTCCGTAATTCAGTCAGTCGAATCATTCCTTGTTGTTCCTGCTGGTTCCTACTCATATGATAAAAGGCTACTTTTTCTGTGGCACCTATAGAATACTTTGATAGCCATTGTCACCTCGACCCAATGCGTTACGGAGGGGATATAAAGGATGTTCTTCAGCGTGCTCGTGCAGCAGGCGTTTCGCGTATGGCTGTCATTGGCACACGCGCGGCGGATAGCGAGGCGGCGGTTCAGTTAAGTGAGAATGAAGAAGGGGTTTTTTGTGCAGTAGGTATTCACCCGAACGATGTTGATGATGTTGATGAGAAAGAGTGGGGCCGCATTGAGAAACTTGTAGGATCAGGGAAAGTTTCTGCAATTGGTGAAACAGGCTTAGATTGGTTTCGCGCAGTCGCCTCCAAAGAAAATCAGCAATTATTTTTTGATCGTCATATTGATTTGTCGCAAGCAACAAAGCTGCCACTTGTTATTCATACTCGCAACAGTATTCGCGATGTGCTCGATACGCTTGCAAAAGCAATTCAACACAAGCCAATGACTGGTGTATTGCATGCCTTTTCGGGGACTGCCGAGGAAGCAGTTGAGGCCCTTGAGCTTGGGTTCTACATAGGTTTTGCAGGAATGGTGACATTTCGGTCAGCTGAGTCGCTGCGGGAAGTAGCCCAGACGATTCCGCTCGATCGTTTGCTTGTTGAGACAGACAGTCCGTTTTTGTCTCCTGAACCGTTACGAGGAAGACGAAATGAGCCGTCGCACGTGGTGCATACAGCTCGATGCTTAGCAAATATTCGTGGAGAGACAATTGAGTCTCTTGCTGCTGCAACCACGGCAAATGCCTGCCTGCTGTTTCGGGCAAATGGCTCAGAGTAGATTGTGTATTGTTTTTTGAGACACGTTTAATAAGGAAAAGAAAATGGTTCGCACTCCGAGCACGATGCTTCCTCTTGGGACAGAGGCCGAGGATTTTTCACTGACAAACATAGACGGACGAACACTTTCTTTTGCAGATGTTGCCGGGGAGCGAGGGACGGTCTTGATGTTTATTTGTAACCATTGTCCATTCGTAAAACATGTGGCAAATGAGTTGGCTGCGATCGGTTATGAGTACATGCCGAAAGGTGTCGGCATGGTTGCTATAAATTCGAATGATGTCGCAGCACACCCCGCCGACTCTCCAGAACAAATGATTCATGAGAGTGAGCAGCGGGGCTATTCGTTTCCTTATTTGTTTGACGAAACACAAGAGGTTGCAAAGGCCTATGGTGCAGCCTGCACACCGGACTTCTATCTTTTCGACGGGAACCACAAATTGGTGTACCGAGGCCAGCTTGATGGAAGTCGTCCTGATAGCGGAGTGCCCGTGACGGGTGAGGATCTTCGAAAGGCTATAGATGCCTTGCTCGAGTCTCGGCCACTTCCCCAGCCGCAACATCCAAGCATCGGCTGTAATATTAAATGGCGACCTGGTAATGAGCCTCAGTATTTCTTGAACCCGTAGCCGTTTTGCCAGATGCAAATCGGTAAGACGGTAAATGGGGTCTGTAGACTTGCTGGTATGTATTCAGAGCATCGGTGCGAGCGTAGGCGAGCACTATTGGGAAACTCGGCCTTTTGGCTTCTTGGGAATAGATGGCCGGGTGAGATCGTGGTGAGCGTTCACTTCGACGTGAGTCCGCCGATGTCCCGTGTTTCTTCAGGTTCGAGACTGGCAGCTCGAATGTTCTCACGCTGAATGGCTTCATAGACTTCCTGGCGATGCACAGGAATTTCAGAAGGTGCATTGATGCCTAGCCGTACTTTGTCTCCTCGAATATCTACGATCGTCACAACAATATTGTCGCCGATCATTATGCTTTCATCGCGTTGTCTAGAGAGTACGAGCATCGTTGGTTCCTTCCTGATGTATTTTTAAGCTGGTGTTCCAAGCTTCCAGCTACCATCGAATTATGCACTCTTTTTAAGCGTGGCTAGGGTGTGATCTAGTGGTTGATGCAAAGATAAGTCACCACTCGCAACAACTTGACGGCCTGTACGGTCTTCAAGGTTTATAACGATTGGAGCTTTCAAATTAAGTGTAAGTCCTTTGTTATTTTTGCTGACAACTACCACAAGCTGCGCCTGACGAATGTCGTGCAACCGAAGAGGCGTAAGCTCACTTCTTGGTATGCGGACTTGGTACTGAGGGACAAATCGTCTCGGGCTGACAACCGCGATTGCGACGTCGTCTCGCGTTGTGCTTTGAAGCCAGCCGAGTGCATCGTTTTCGGCGTCAGCAAGCAGAGCCCATTCTCGGCATTGCTCGAGACCGGGCAGGCCGCTTTGGAAGTTCAGCAGATCAGCTGAATCGACATCGATACGTCCAAAACGAGTGGTATTAATCCACATTGTGAGGGCACTCCTTTGCCAAAATGGGTTCCAGCATTACGTTTCCCTTGATGCTGGAGAGGTGCATACCGCGCCTCTTCTGATACTATCGGCAGAGAGGGTGGTTCGGGTCGAGAAAAAAGGTTTGGCTAAAAAAAGAGGTTCGGGAAAGATGTGCCACTTGTTGCGAGACAGTGCTCAGTAATTCCCTGCCACCTTTTATTCCCACATGGGCTGTGCTCGCCACGCTGCAAGTGGAGCCATCACCATAAGCGGAGCCCAGGCAGCGAAAGATGGTCCAAGAATGTAACTAGTGGCTAGGGCGTGGAATCCGAGTATTGTCAGGAAAAACGCTACAGTCGTTAAAACGCAGAGTCCAACTGCTACGAAGACACCTCGTCGACTCGGTCCAAGTACTAACGGTATGCCGAGCAAGACGAGGGAAATGTCGAGAAACGGAGCAACAAACCGAGCATGGACACGTAGGGGAACCTCTGCACCAACGCCTAGGCTAGGATTTGAAATTGCATTGATCAAATTCATGGTTGATGAATAAAGGCTCCAATTGTTCGAGCCAATCATCTGTTCAAAGCTTACACCACTTGTCACAAAACATTCATTGGGTTTGAGCCACGGAGAGTTTTCACCTGTATAGATCACAGTTAAATTTCTAAGGTTGAGAGCGGGTAGCAAATCAATGTCTGGTGGTCGGGAAACCCCACGAAGCAGATACCCTGCGGGGTGTTCTGTTGCTGCTGGTTTCCAGATAGCATTGGCTGCTTCAATCTGTGGGCCAAATTCAGCCAGCAAGGGAGGCATAAGCAGACTCGGAGACTCGATACGCTGTAGAGCTTCCTGATATGATTTTCCACGGAACAGTATTTCAGTTTCATGGTCATATCGGGCCTCAAAGTTTTTTTGAGTCTGCCCATCGAGATCTTGTGCGTTACGTGCGATTGCAAACCGTATCGAAGGGAGCACAAACTCTCGGTTGCCAATAGCAAGAAGGCTCACAAAGATCGTAAAGAGAATTGCGGGTTTTGCGATTCTCCACCGAGTAATTCCGGCTGCTAGTAGCGCGGTGAGTTCGTTGTGTCGTTCGAGCCACGATAAAGCAAACATTCCGCTGGCTAGAGCAATAATGGGGCTTGTGGCATCGAAAAATGAGATGAGTCGATAGCCGTAGTACATGCCAAGCACCCGTAAAAGCCCACCTGTTTTTTCGGCATGAAGCATAAACTCTTCGAGGTTCGTGAATGCATCGATGACGAACGTCAGGCCTGCAAGGCTTATAAAGACAATACAAAATGATTGTAGCTGTGCGCGAATGAGGTAGCGATCAATCAGCATGAAATGAAGTTGCCAAGGGAATAGATGCCGAATTCCGGAAAGATAGGTAGGCTGTCTGTCAGCGTCAATTCTTTTGTCTGTTCTAAATTGGGAACAAATGAAATGGTGATAGATTACAGACGACTGCCGATTAGTTGGGTCAGTTGCAAAGGCTGGGCAAGGCAGCAGCTGATCGAATTGAGCGGCATTTTTTTCCCAGCAAGTTGTGTGGCGTGCGGTCAAGACATTTTCAAAGACCAGTCGCAAGAAAATCGACAGGCTGGAAACGATATTCCTCTGTGTGAAACATGTCGGTTTGAAGTAACTGACTTGAGTCCACGCTGTGGCTGTTGTGGTCTTCTGAGGCCCAGTGACATTTCATGCTCTTTGTGTCGAAAGATTGCTCAGCAACTGGGTGAGGAAAAGATTTTGTGGCAGCAGATCTTTGTACTTGGTAGTTATCAAAACCGCCTACGTGAAAGTGTCTTGGCGGGTAAGAGGCCGGCAGGCGAAGGTCTTGTGGAAGCTCTTTCGGATCTTCTTATTGAACAGCATCCGGCCATTCGTGATTTGAAGTTAGATGCTGTTGTTCCAGTTCCCATGCATTGGCGTAAGCGTTGGGAGAGAGGAACGAATTCTGCAAATACGATGGCAAGGAGAATTGCGTCACGTCTCGGAGTTCCGTATCGCTGTGATATAAAACAAAAAATATTGGCGAGGCCTCAGAAGTCAGTATCGGCCAAAATGCGACCTGCAAATGCCTCCGCTAAATTTTCTGGTGTGGGTCGTCAGCTCGCAGGTAAACGAGTGCTCGTTGTAGATGATGTCGCAACCACTGGAGCTACGCTGTCGGCTATAACACGCTGTCTGCTGGAGATTAATGCCACAGTTGTTTACGCTGCTGTTCTTGCAAGAACAGATGAGGCTATAAGGTTCTGAAGGTCGTTAGAGTAAGCGAAGCAATTATTTTTAAGACAAAACATATATCAGAGGAAACGAAAAAACGTGGGAAAACTTGCTGGTGAGATGGTACGGGTTGGAACTCGTGGAAGCCAGCTCGCCCGAACTCAGACAGGTCATGTCATAGATCAACTGCGGAGTTTTGGCTTTGAAGTACAAGAAGTTATCATCTCGACTCGTGGGGATCAGCAGCAGACTGTCCCAATTGCACAGATTGGAAATGATGGTGTCTTCGTTCGTGAGCTTGAAAAAGCACTTCTCGAAGAACGAATTGACTTGGCGGTTCACAGCCTGAAAGACCTGCCAACAGCAATGACCCCTGGCCTTGAATTTGCATGTACTCCTCTTAGGGCGACACCATTTGATGTTTTGGTCAGTCGGAACGGGGTCGGGCTTCGTGATTTGCCAGCGGATGCGAGTGTTGGCACAGCGAGCATTCGGCGACGAATACAGATTCAGGCGGTTCGTCCAGATCTGCAGATTGTTGCTATCAGAGGCAACGTTGATTCACGTCTGAGGCGGCTTGATGAAGGGGAGCTCGATGCGGTTGTTCTCGCAGCTGCAGGCCTTGAGCGACTTGGCCGTGCGGAAAGGATAACGGAATTATTGCAGCCACCAGAGTTCTGGCCTGCGGTGGCTCAGGGAGCCTTGGTTATTCAGATCAAGGAAGCGAATCAACGTGTTCGAGAAATACTTGAACCGATACATGATTCTGCAACGTACCTGGCAACCATCGCTGAGCGTGCGCTTCTGGCGGCTCTTGCTGGGGGGTGCCTCGCACCAATTGGTAGTTGGGGGGAATTTGGAGAAGATGACGAGCTCACTTTGGGAGGGTGTGTATTATCTGATGCTGGAGGAAATGTGGAAATGCGAACAGCGTCTTGTTCGTCGCACGTGCGAAACTCAGAAAGTGCCGCATCACTTGGCCGCGAGGTCGCGGAGAAGCTCTTAAGCCAGGGTGCGCAAGAGCTACTTGATTTGATGAGGGATGGTGGATCGCCACCTCACTAAATGGAGTGAGAAACAAACGAGACGAATAAGATTAGTTACGAAGCTGCTAGCCTTGGCATTAAGTAGTTATGTACTTGTACAAGTGTGCAACCCGACGGAGGTTGCACATTAGCTTCCCCCATGCGGGCCCCAGCTTGCGGGTATCTTGTTGGGTATGTACTGGGATTCCTATTTAGTGCTAAAATTAGTGTATTCCTAGTGGCAACTCGCACCGAAAAACTTTTGGTCTTAGGTGCGAACCCACCGCCACGTTCAGTAACTCTATTTCGAAGACTGGATATTGAATGTTTGATCATCAGTACCCAGACAAGATAGATGAGTAAATGAAAAATTGATGTCCACTTATGAAGTTCGGATGATGTAACTGTTTGAAAGGATTTTTCTGTTAATTCAGAAAAAAGAAGCTCGTTTAAACAAGTCGCAATTCCAACTCATTCAATTTAAGTACTTAAGTAAGTTTTCGGTGATATAGAAACCAAAGGCGGTATCAAAATCAGCAAGCAAAACCACTTTCAAGCAGTCGATCGGAATCTCTGATTCGTAAAAAAGTTTTGGGTAAGCAGAGGGGTTTGATGGGTTCAGGTAGTGTCAAAGTTATTATCGCAGATGATCATGAGGTCGTGAGATGCGGGCTTGTGAGGCTCCTTGATGGTACAGACGTTGAGATAGTTGCGGAGGCCTCTTCAGGCGAAGAAGCTGTCAGTTTCGCGCGGAAGCACAAGCCTGATGTTGTTTTGCTCGACATTAGAATGGCTCCAGGGAATGACGGTCTGGCTGCGCTCGAAAAAATTAGTAGAGACGTCCCGAGTGTGCGGTGCATTATGCTCACGTCGTTTGACAACCCAACGTACATTGCCCGAGCTGTTGCATCGGGAGCCCATGACTACATCTTCAAGGGTTCCAGCCGAGAAGAGCTGCTGGAGTCAATTACGGGAGCTGCTTCAGGTCAACTCCCAGTGCGTGCTGGAGAGTTGCGTAGGGTGGCGACGACCATGGCCAATCGTGTCGTGACACCTGATCCTGATGTTCCGCTTACCCAGAGAGAGATGCAGGTTTTGCGGCACGTAGCATTGGGGCTCTCCAATAAGGAAATTGCCCAATCTCTGACAATAAGCGTGGAAACAGTGAAAGAGCATGTCCAAAATATTCTCAGAAAGCTCGCCGTAAGTGATCGGACTCAGGCCGCTGTTTGGGCGGTGAGACGCGGGCTTGCTTAATGAGATGATCAGCTAGCGTGCACGTGGGTGTGCATTTTCAAATGCTTCAATTAGACGGCTCGTCGTAACGTGAGTATAAATTTGCGTTGTAACGAGACTTTTGTGTCCGAGAAGTTCTTGAACACTTCGAATATCCGCGCCGGCATCAAGTAAGTGTGTGGCAAAGCTGTGACGGAGTGTATGAGGGCTTGCCCGGTCGGTCAGTCCAGTCGTCGCAAGATGTTTTTCTAATAAACGGCCAATACTTCTCACCGAAAGCCGGCCGCCAAATTTATTAAGAAAGAGGGGGTGTGTGCTACCAGTTGATTGTCGCTTGCCAAATCTCTTTCGGACTTGTTGCCACCGTTTGATTGCTTGGCGTGCGTGTGAACCCACTATCCCCAGCCGCTCTCGACGTCCGTTGCCACGCACTTTCACAGTACCAGATTCAAGATCGAGATCGGTGTCATTCACTGCAGCTAATTCAGCTACGCGAACACCGGAAGAATAGAGAAGCTCGAGGATGGCTCGATCACGAAGTCCTGCGTCAGTGGTGGCAGATGGAGCCACTAACAAACGTGCTATCTCATCTCCGGTTAAGAATTTTGGGAGAGAGCGGCCCCTCTTTGGACTTCGGAGAGGCTGGGCCGGGTTTGATGAGACCCACCCTTCTCTGTGGCCAAATCGATAGAAACTACGGATGCTCGCTAGCTTGCGAGCTATTGTAGTTGGTGCATAGCCCGTTGCGTGAAGGGCTGCTGCATAACGGCGAAGCACAACGGTCGTGACGTCTGCTGGTCGGTTGCAGCCGGCTTCTTGAAGATAATCAATAAGTTGGAGCAAGTCCTCACGGTAACTTTTTACCGTATGGGTTGCACCACCTCTTTCAGCTGCCAAGAAACGAAGATAGCGATTCAAAGCCTCTCTAAAAGCAGGGTTCGCCGCGTGATCGACCATAACCTTTTAGCATGAAATGAGAGAGTTGTGGAACCATTGTTCGGAGGCAGTTATTGTACGCTGAAGCTATGAGGTTCGACGGTCAACTCGTGGAGCTATGCCTTCTCTTCGTGAATGAGACTTGTTTTGACGAACTTTCTGACCAAGAACAGACGCATCGTACCAGGAAAAGCTAAGTTTTGGATCTGAAGCGTAGCGGTTAAGCGTTCTCAGTGTTTCTGTTCTGCTGTCGTCATCGTAGAGAAACACATATCGCTCACTGCCCTTTACAAGTGCAACGACGTTTATATCTCGAGAGGCCATGAGTGCCTTTCCTTCCGGCGAAAGCGAGAGCGTACTGACGTTCAATGCAAGCGACAGGTCCTGGTACCTGCCTGAGATGTTCTTCGGCTCTCATGCACGCTGCTCACCAGAGTTCTGTGTGCTAGCCTGCGAAGTCTCCCTTACCCAAGCAGGCTGTACTCAATCGGTCGCTCAATTTGACACAAGTAAGCCTGCCTGAAGCGCCCAGACTTCACGAGGTGTACGAAACGTCCTTTTGAGAAGAACGGTCTCTTCGTGAAAGTCACCGTAAGTCACCAAATCCGGACAAAGCAATTGGTTCACGGCAGGCGAAGGGTTCCCCGGCGGCCGTGCCGATCATCGTCCCCCACCAGGCATCTCCGGCTGCTACTCGCTCGGGAACAGATAACCCCGACTCAGGGGTGGGGAATTGGCTTTTGTAGCAGAGAATAGCTTTTTGTTTCTTTTGGTGGGTCTTCGTTGTATCAATTACGAAAGACGGTTGAGGGGGAGTTTTTTGGTGGACACTCCAAAAGTGGAAGATGCGTTCCGGGTGATGGGGCTTGGATGGTAGATCGCATTTTGAAAGTTTTGCCCAGAATCGTGCAGCTTCAGTAAGTTCACACGCAGCAACGTGGTCAGGGTGGGCATCGACCCAATAATGAGTAAAAAGCCAGCGAGGCCGGGTTTGTCTCATAACACCGGCAAGAGCTGCTCGTGCAGCTAAGTCAGGCTGAAGTTCCCGATTATGAAGACCGAGGTTTTCTCTCCATGTGATACCCAATACGTCAGTCGCTGCTTGTGTTTCACTCATCCGGATTTCTGGTGTTCCAAGCGGAGTGGGCTCGCCATTGGTGAGATCCAGAATGCCAACACGCATGCCATCTTCAAGCATCCTCAGAATGGCTCCTCCCATTCCAAGTTCAGCGTCATCTGGGTGGGCTGCAATAATGAGTGCATCAAGCATCGTGGATGACTGTCCTTGTGTGTGGGGATTTCAAAATTGTGTACTGTAGTCAAGCATCATGATACTCAGATTTAAGTAGTGCCGTCTTGTCATTGTCTAAAATGAACACGGTAAGTAGAACATTTTGACCTTTGTGAGGTAGAGAAAGAGTGAATTATTCAGATCTAGTCAATCAGCAATCTGGTTACGAGGATTTTATCGCTTCGTGTGAGCATGCAAAGGCAGTGTCTCTTTTGGCAACTGTCGATGGTTTGCTGCAGTGGGACGAACAGACGATGCTACCAGCTGCTGCAGGTGATTTCCGAGCGGACCAAGCAGCG
>JAUWWJ010000381.1 GCA_030616935.1 Planctomycetaceae bacterium | reverse complement strand
TCGACATTACCATGCCGGATGGCTCACCGATCCACACCGGGTGCACGGCTTTTGGTCTTGAGCGTGTTGCTTTTGCCTTTTTGTCTCAGTATGGTCTTGAAATGGAGAATTGGCCTGAATCTGTTCGGGAGGCGATCAAATGAGTGAAGTTACCTATCGATTGGGAACGGAGGAAGATTTTCCCATTATTAATGAGTTTTATGTCAAACTGGATGGGGTGTTCCGTCATTTTGGGTTGCGCTTGCCTGAACCGGAAGATATCGGACAGGCATGGCTGGATTCCTTCAGCCGCACCCTTGGACGCTTCAGCCAGCTCTGGGTTGCCGAGCTGGATGGTGAAGTGGTGGCCTTTTTGCTCGTGCGAGTAAAACGGACCCCGCCTCATATGGGCGGGGTGATGGTGGGAGAATTAGCTGATGAATGGATTGAACCTCAAGCCAGGCGTATGGGCATCGCCGATAAACTTTGCCGCTTCGGGATAGAATGGTTGCGAGAACAAAAAGTGCATTCCGTTGAAATCCGCATCCTTGATGGTAATAAAGCCAGTTGGGCTATGTTGAAGCCAATGGGGTTCACACCTGAACTAAGACAATATCGTTTTTTGTGGGATGAGTATATCCCTCCGAAAGAAGATGCGTGAGGTCACTTTACCCCAATTAGTAAAAGCTTTGCAGGCGGTTGGAGTGAAGGCCGGTGATGGCCTTCTTATTCACTCTGCTCTGCAATACTTTGGTCGCCCGGAAGGGGGCATAGGTATCTATTTGGATGCTTTGCTGGATGTAATAGGGCTAGAGGGGACGGTAGTCGTTCCCACGTTTAATTTTGCCTTCGCCCGCGGTGAGGATTACGACCCGAAAACAGCCCCTTCGGTGGACATGGGGGCATTTTCGGAGTACGTGCGCCAGAGCCCCAAATCCCTCCGCACCACACACCCGATGCAGTCTTTCGCAGTGATTGGCAAGCATGCCGCTGAACTAGCCTCTTGCGATACGCCATCGGCCTTCGATGATGGATCAGCTGTAGACCGGATGTTGGACCTGAATTTCAAGCTCTTGCTCTTCGGCGCTGATATACAGGCTTCTGCTATCTTCCACTATAGTGAGCAGCGCGCTGAAGTACCGTATAGATATTGGAAAGATTTTACTGGGCGGATTCTACGTGATGGTGAGTGGCAAGAAGCTACTTACAAAATGTTTGTTCGCCACCTTGATGTTGATGCCCAAATTGTCATATATGACATCCAAAGCATGTTGGAAAGCAGGGGACAGTGGTCATCTGTTATCTTGAACTACGGCACAATTTCACTATGTTCGCTGAAGGATTTCGTCTCCGTCAATGACCAATTCCTATTAAAAGATCCCTGGGTTTTCGTCACCAATCTACCAGAGCGGCCTCAATGAGTACTATGATGGAATTGATCGAGGAACTCTGGTTCCTCAAGCGCGAGATTGTCTCGGACGACTTTGATAAGGCTTTACATCGCCTTTCCGAAGAAATCCCTATGACCATCCACGAGTATCCCACAGGCTCACAGGTGTGGACCTGGAAAGTGCCGGAGAAATGGACATGTCATGAAGCTTATCTGGAGACTATGGACGGTAAGCGCCTTATTGATTATGCAGATCATCCTTTACATGTAGTTTCTTATTCGCTTCCTTTCGAGGGAGAAGTCACCCGTGAGGAACTGCTCGGACATTTGCATGTCCATCCACATATACACAGCGCAATTCCTTTTGTTTTTAAATACTACCAGCGAGATTGGGGCTTATGCGCTGCCCAAGAATTACGTGATTCCCTCAAGGATGAGAAATACCGCGTTGTAATCCGCACTAGCTTCGACCCTGGAACGTTGAAGGTGGGTGAAGTGGTCATTCCTGGAAAAAGCGATGAGTGCTTCATGCTGGTAGCCCATCTCTGCCACCCTGCCATGGTCAATGATGACCTCACCGGCGTTGTTGTCGGTGTGGGTGTTGCTCGTAAAATGCTTGAAGGACCAAAGCCAAAATACACTTACCACCTGCTTATCTTACCGGAGACGATTGGGTCGGTTGCTTATTTGAGCGGGCATGAAGATTTGATCCCTAAGATGATTGGCGGATTGTTCCTGGAGATGCTTGGCAATCATGCCCCTCTTGCCCTCCAACAATCCATGCAGCCTGAGAGCCAGGTGGATAAAGCGCTGGTTGCTGCCCTGCGTGGATGCGACCCAGAAGGTTACGTTGGCCCTTACCGCACGATTATCTGCAACGATGAGCGCCAGTTTAACGCCCCTGGTGTGCGCGTCCCTATGCTTTCACTCTCCCGTGTCGAAAAACCAGAGTCAATTGAATCCCTCTACCAACCATATCCTGAATATCATTCCAGTTGCGATACTCCTGCTATCGTCACCCAAGAGCGTTTGGAAGCTGCTCGTGATACTGTGATTGAAATGCTTCACGCCTTCGAGAAAAACCGCTATGTAGTGAATAAATTCAAGGGCGAGGTATTTGCTTCCGGTTTTGGCATTTGGATCGATTATAAAGAGAACCCGGAAGATCACCGCAATCTCTTCCAGATCATGGAACGCTGCGATGGCGAGCGTACTGTGGCCGATATCGCCATTGAACTCAGGATCACATTCCAGACCGTGTGGGACATTCTCTCCACCTTAGCCGAAAAAGACCTGGTCTCTTTCAGTTCCACACCAAAGCCGACAACACCTCGCAGGGTATAAGTATGAAACCGTATTTCGTTCTCAAGAAATGGTTAAAAATGATACGCTGGCCTTTGCGCCGGGCTCGTGTAGCGAGGCGCTGGGGAGTTGAGAACCTGCAAAACGCCCCCATAGTTTTTGCGAATGCCATGCC
>JAUWWJ010000158.1 GCA_030616935.1 Planctomycetaceae bacterium | reverse complement strand
CGTTCTGCGGCCGCTTCGGGCGACCATTGTTGGTTGTATCGGTCAAACGCTGCAGAGAAATCAGAGAAGATTTTCCGAAAAGTAAGGAGTTTCCATGGAAACACTCAAAAGGACTTCACTAAACGCCCTAGGTGACCTATTTCCCGGATTTACGGACGATGAATGGGCTACTTGACGAGTCCTGCTGTCGTGTGGATACTTTGGGCGTAGTGATACCCATGTATCGCGACGGTGCGAACGGGGCTCCCTAAGGCGTAGCTTGCCTAGGGTAATCATTTCGATTCTTTCGCAGGTTTTTGCCTCAGAATTGTAAATGGATGCACAGAGTTTCGTTCAAAATCGGTCGAATCCGCCGAATGTGGTGGATGTAACCGGGTGGGTTGGAGAGGGCGTCCTCGTGAGAGAACGTGCTATTCCGCCAGAGTCGGCGAATTGTTGATTTGCCCATCTCGGTGCGTTCGACTCATGGTTTTTGCCTAGGGATATGTGTTTCCCTCTCGATATCGCCCTGGTGGTACGGGGCGGATAAGAAACGGTTTCTACCGCAGCACGAACAGCTATTCGGTTCATCACATGATTGTGTTTTCTGCTTAGCAGTTACTTCATGAATAAATCATTCAGGTGAATCGGCAACTCGACGTGTTTGGTGGTTTCATAACGTGGCTGTTGGCCTCGTGGCGGAATACTCCCCGATGGGGCAATTCAAAAGTAAGACACGCATATTCTGGTCAAAACGGCCAGAAAAGTAGTTTTCGAAGCATGAAAGAAGAATATGGCAAAGCGTAGACGTTCTCGATCAGGCGGTCGTTCAGGCTATGGCGGCGGTCAAGGTGGCCAAGGAGGTCAAGGTGGCCATGGTGGTCGTCGCCGAAGGTATCGTCGTGGTGGTGGCGGACCGGTAGCCGCTGGAGCAGGTGCAGTCGACATGGAAGGCGAGGGCATGCGTCCGCCAGAGCCCGAACCAGAGGTTTCTGAGAATGGTGAGCCGGTACCACTTGAGCCCGGCGAAGGCGTACTTGAGCTTCATCCAAATGGATATGGATTTCTACGAAGTCCAGAAAATAATTATTCACGTGAACGAACCGACCCCTTTGTTCCGGCAACGATGATTGATCGATTTCGGCTTCGCGAAGGAGTCTCTGTGAAGGCAAAGGTCCAGCAGGGACGCCGGCAGCAGGGGCCACGAGTTCGAGAGCTTGAAGAAATTGAGGGGATGGCCCCAGAAAAATATGCTGAAATCAAAACCTTTGATCAACTCACACCAATTAACCCAGAGTCATGGTTGCGACTCGAAACAGGTCAGCAGCCGTTGACGACACGAATCATGGACATGCTTACTCCTCTTGGCAAGGGGCAGCGGGCATTAATTGTTGCACCTCCGCGAACAGGAAAAACGGTTCTGTTGCAACAAGTGTCTCAGGCCATATCACAAAATCACCCAGAACTTTCCTTGGTTATGCTGTTGGTTGATGAACGCCCTGAAGAAGTCACGGATATGCGTCGATCCGTCGAGGGTGAAGTAGTCGCCAGCAGCCTCGACTGCGATGTCGAGAGCCATGTCCGTCTCTCACAGCTTGTTATTGAACGCTGTAAACGAATGGCGGAAGCAGGTAAGGATGTTTTTCTTTTGATGGACTCCATTACACGAATGGCTCGTGCATTCAATAAATGGGTTGGCAATACAGGGCGAACCATGTCAGGTGGCGTTGATATCAAAGCTTTGGATATTCCCAAAAAGCTTTTCGCAACAGCCCGTGTTTTTGAAGAGGGTGGCTCGTTGACAATTTGCGCGACAGCACTCGTTGACACCGGAAGCCGAATGGATGAACTCATTTTTCAAGAGTTTAAAGGTACGGGGAACATGGAATTGGTGCTCGACCGGAAACTCTCAGACAGGAGGGTATGGCCGGCGATTGATATTTCTCAGTCTGGTACTCGCCGCGAGGAAAAGCTACTCGACCCAGACACGTTGCATTCGGTCAACATGTTGAGGAGAACGCTTTCATCAATGCACCATGTTGATGCTATGGAGCAACTGACCAAGCAGTTGGCGAAGTTTAAGAGTAATCGAGAGTTCATTGCGCTCATTGCAGGTTCGCAGTCTGATGAGTGATTCTTCTGTGGTGGGTGTGCTGCTATGCTTTTTGACACCATGATAAAGGGGTGCGTATACTCTTTTTTTCTTTGGGGTGCGTGTTTGATCGATGGAATATTTTAGGAGACCCTGCCGATGAATCTCTATGGTTCGCTAGCCGACGACATGTACATGAACGTCAATCTAGCTACGGAGATGGAGTTGCCGGGTCATCGGGAGACAGTACTGCATTTTTTTGAATGTGTTCGCAAAAAGTTTCCGACGATGCGGAAGTTTCATGCTCGTGACAAGCGAGATTTCGTGTTGGAGGAAGATAAGGAGCAGGGACGGTATCGTTGGGTAGCTGTTGAGCCTCGGCGTTTTTGCTCTGGGCACGTGAATCCGGCTTCGATTGAAGACGCACTTGATCAACATCGTTTTTTGCTTGATCTGGCCCCAGCGCTTTTATCAATGAGTCCTCTTGATTGCGAGGCGATTGATGTCTTGTTTGGTTTCGACTTCGCATTTCGGGGAAACCACAACTCGCTCTTGGCAGAAGCACTTGGCCCAGGGCCAGCCCTTGAGGGTCTTGGTGATGTTCCGGGAAGCAAACTGATTAACTATGAGCCGTCGCTGACAATTGCGGTCGATGAAGAATGCCGTACTCAGGTTCGAGTAAGCACGGAAACTCGCACAAATGCCTTTCAGGTGAGGACGGGAGAGTTTGCGGAGGAACAATTGAGTGTCTACGTCACAGCTCGTCAGTATGGGAGCCTTGAAGGCGGACAAACCTATGTCGACACGGTTGAACGTCTTGCTCAGTTAGGTCAGGACGTCATTGAAAACTGTGTTGTGGAGCAGGTTCTTCGTCCTTTGGCGAGAACGATTGCATTGAAATAGCACATGGCTTGAGGTGGTGGTGCTCGTGTGAATAAGGCTTTTTGATTATAAGCAAAACATCCGGTCGCATTCCTTTTTATGACCAGATTGTGAGGGGGGACGCGAGCAGTTCCCATGATTTCAAAACCGGTGATGGTCGGCGTTGGGTGAATGGAACAACTAGGATTTGCAGGGAAATGAAGCCCGTGCTTGCTCGAGTCGGCGCGGAAGATTCTATTTGGAAGTATGATCCGTCAAACCGATTCTTCTGACTCCCCGACCGAAGCCGCTCATGGCGAAGTTGAGGTTATCACTCCTGGGCGATTGCACTTTGGAATGCTTTCATTTGGGCAGCCACTTGGGCGTTCTTTTGGAGGTCTTGGAGCGATGGTGGCCGGCTGTGGCATTACGGTGAGAATGAAGAGAGCAACAACGTTTTCAGCAGCAAGCCACGTCGGTGAACGGGCGATTGGTGTTGCTCGACAGTGTGCGGCTGCATGGGGGTTAGACGAACAATCGGGCTGCTCTATAGAAGTGCTCGATATTCCACGGCAGCACATTGGTCTGGGTACTGGAACACAACTTGCTTTGGCAATAGCTGCGGGCATGCAGCGACTGTATGTTGATGGCTCGGGTGACTCAATGCAGCCCATGTCGGCTAACGACGCCGCAGCCCTTGCTCAGGCGGCAGGAAGAGGGCTGCGGTCGAGTGTCGGTGTGTACGGGTTTGGCGCCGGGGGGATCATTCTGGAATCAGGAAAACTACAAGGTGAGGTAACCTCGCCGCTTGTTTCCAGAATTGCGGTACCTGAAGCATGGAGAGTCGTTTTGTTTGTACAGCGGGAGGCCGAGGGCCTGCATGGCGATGCCGAACGAACTGCATTCGCGGGTCTGGAGCTTGTCCCATTTGAACTCACGGCGGAACTTACGCGACTTGCTGTAATGGAGATTCTCCCGGCGGTTCTATCGGGTACGTTCATAGATTTTGCGTCTGCTATTACAGCGTATGGAAAACTCGCGGGGAAGCCATTTGAGCGAGCGTCATCACGGCTTCCTTATGCTGGAGCGACGGCGAGCCTTTTTGAATGGCTTGATCTTCAGGGGGTGCAAGGATTTGCACAAAGTAGTTGGGGGCCCGCTGTTGTTGCAGTGTGTGAGACACAAGTTGAAGCAGATTCACTCGTTTCAGCAGCGGAAGCAGCAGGAATGGCTGAACAGCATGAAGTACGGATAGCTGCTTTTGATAACCGTGGGGCAATTATTCGTGAGGCAGATGAGGCCTCAGTTTCTGCATGACAAGGAAACAGTGTGTCAGCAGATCTAATAAAGACCCTGGTTTTGGGCGTCACAAAGAAGGTTTTAAGATGCCCTCAAAGTATGGTTTCCGTAGCTGTTGTCATGGTTGTTATTGATTCCGTGTTCGTTGATGTTCCTTTTTGTAACGTGCGCTATGCCTGAAGCATTTGATCAGCCGAAGACGATTCGTTTCGGGAAATACATTCTGGCGAATAATGTCATGAGCTGTCTCGTTCGGTCGCAGCTGGCTCCAACAAGAACATTGACCATTTCTGAATTTCGTCATGAGCACCCAGAGAGTTCTCGTCTTGTTCAAGTGAGAGAACCTACCTGCGTAGAATCTTTCTGTTTCGATTCATGGACGGAAGATGAACACCTATCAGTCAGCCACGTGCCTGAAAAAGAAATCCCCGAGGCTTCTGTTCTTGTTGTTCCCTCTGGCAGGGTAGTAGGCCGAAAGGGAGACGTTGATGTGCCAGCGGCAGATGTTCGGCTTCGATATTCAAAAGATTTATCGCAAGAGGCTGCTTGTTTTGCTCGAACCATACGATTTGGGAGACTGAATCCACGCTTTTGGAAGCGTGTTGCTGAAAATTCTTTGCGTCAGCGATTCGTGCCGCCGGTGTCTCGATGCTCTGGACGGGTGGCAGTATTGAACTGTGAAGGTTCCCATAATTATTTTCATTGGATTGCTGAAGTGCTGCCCCGCTTATGGACCCTCTTGCAGAGCGGTGAGCAGGCTGATTGGTATGTTGCTGATTGTTATTCGCGATGGCAGCGGGCTTCACTTGCTGCCCTTGGCGTCCCACTTGATAGCGTCATTCAGCCTCATGCAACTTTTCATCTTGAAGCAGACGAGCTTCTGGTGCCGTCGTTGCACGCGACGCAGGCTATTTCGCCTATGGCACAGGAGCTGGCGAAAGGGCTTGGTCTTCAGGATGCCAATG
>JAUWWJ010000495.1 GCA_030616935.1 Planctomycetaceae bacterium | reverse complement strand
TGGTCAGGTGTCATGTTGAACTCCGCAAGTTCAATGTAGCCAGACGCCTGTCTCAGCAAGGCAGAATGCCGTACGTTTTCAAGCGAAATCATGTTTTCGAGAGATAAGGACATCTCAGAACCTCGAATCGAGCGAGTCACTAACCCATGCATTTTAGAAACCAAGGGAGTTTTACGGAGAGGAAACGTCCTGTTTTTACGGCATCGAGCCTAAGAAAGTTCGGTTTTCATTCGAAAAGAGCCCTGAATACAGGCTGTGTGAACGCCAGGCCGATTTTTGGTACGGATTTGGCGGGAACGTGACACTTATTAAAAGTAGCGGAACGAATTGGCGGACTCAGCATTCCTGCGGTGTTGTGCTGAACCGCGTGCATGCTAGTTCATGGATTTGAGGAATTACAAATGCGACTGACTGTCAGAACTCTGTTGGCGTGGCGAGACCGCGTGCTCTCTAAAGAGGACCAACGCGATTTAGACGAAAAAGTTTTATCTCACGATGCTGCTCAAGAAATTGAGCAGCGGATTGAGCGAGTGCTTGGAAATCTTGACCTACCATCGCCGCGAGTGGATGCTGCAGGCTTATCTGCCAGCGCAAATAGTATGGCTGAATTTCTCGATAATGCATTGCCCGAAGAATGCCTTGGTTCCTTTGAGTCAAATTGCATCGAGTCTGACGTTCAGTTATGCGAAGCAGCTGAGTGCCATCAGTTTCTTTCGGAAATGCTCGGGCAGCATGAGTTGATGGCAGAACTAACAGATGAAGAAAGTCACAAACTGGTTGAGTTGACATCAAGAAAAGCTTCTTTGTTAACGGGCCAAGTGGGCCATTCGGCAGACATGGAAAATGCGCGTGCTATTCGAGCCGAGCTTGATACTCTAGCCCTTGATTCCCGTGTCGAAGACTCAGCAGATGTCGTAGCTGAGTCTAGAAAGAAGCAGCTTTTTGCCCCACTTGCTATTGTCGTGGCAATAGTGCTGCTCCTTCTTCTTATGAGTGCGTTTGGAGTCCAACTACTTCGCACATTTGGACGCACCCAAGTTCAGCAGCAAGCAGCCCAGTTACAAGTGCCCTCTGATCTTGTGTTTGAAAATAATGATACGAAACCCAAAACGGATCAGAGCCAGATTCAACCCACTCTTGGACCAGAAGGGTCTGAAGAGGGATTGCCCGAAAAGGAATCTGACGAATCATCGCGAGTTGTTGATGGTGGGGCAAAGCCACTAGCAACTCAGGTTGTGTCATCTCAGATACGTGCCCCGTCAGTTCCTGTTCAGGCAGAGTCTCCTTCCTCGGAGGCTGATACACCAAACCCAACAATGGTAGGCAACACAACGGTGCCTCAGGGCACCGCCATGGCTATTGGTTCATCTTTGTCCCCAGCGTCTACCGGTCCACCTCCGCCGTCAACAACAACTACTACGAATACAAACACACTGCAAAAAAATGTGCCCGTGCTAGGTCCAGACGAACCGATCCTTGGTTTTTTGGAAAGTGACGCGAATATTGGGTGGGGTGTGGTTCTTCATCGAAATCGTGAAGCTGATCGAAGGGAATTGGATGGCTGGCAAGCCTTGCCGACGGAAGCAGCGATTGGGCCTTATGCGGAGATTCAGGTGCCGCCCGGGCTCAGCCCTGTCCTCGATGTGGGTGGCGTTACAGTTCGTATGAAACCTCGAACACACGCCATTTTTAAACTCGATAGTCTTCAGAAACCACGGATCGAACTTTTATCTGGAAGTATTGTGATTCGGTCTGCAGATGACACAGCTCAAATGGG
>JAUWWJ010000015.1 GCA_030616935.1 Planctomycetaceae bacterium | reverse complement strand
GGTGCTCCCGGGCATTACTGGGGACTGGCTCGACCGCCAACTCGACACAACGATTCTCGAGCCGGTGGGATTTCTGCTCGGTTTTGTCCTGGGACTCACATCCGTTGTACGGTTAGCCGCTGGAAAACGGCAGAAATAGCTAAAAAAAGGTCCTCCCATGCAGAACAAACAACAATCCATTGTAAAATCTGTTGCGTTTGGGTTTGCAGTTCTCTCCGCAGGTCAGGTTCTCCTCGCTGCTGTCATGATTTCCAGAAATATACCGAACCTGGACGCTGAACTTCGAGCGAAAACTGTCGCAGTAGTGAGCGCTATCACGCTCAGCGGGGCCTTTTCAGCTTGGTATGTCACATGCCGGACAAAAAAGGTGGCTCCACATCAGCCTGCCTTGGGTATTGCCGGTGCTCTCACGGCAAATTTAATACGACTTACAGTGCCACTTTTAGCACTCGGTTTCTTGCAGATCAGTGCCGCAGAGGTGCACTGGAGCGGGCCACTAAAAAATTTTATAACGGAAACTCTCGTTGCCTCCTACCTAGTTTTGCTTTTACTTGATATCCTTCTCCACGTAGTCGGCTATGGTGAAGGTGTTCAGGCGGCCAAACACCACGCTCCCAAATAAGACCGAACACAAAACAACTCTACTTTAGAAGTAATAATTCCATCTGATGTCAGCAAACCCCATCTACCATCTTAAGGATGCCTATTTTTTCGAAGTACCAAAGAGTCTGTGGCGGTATGACTGGAAGTCATTGAGTGAGGTGCCTTCGTTTCTGACAGATGGCCATCCATACGTTACTGACGTGAATGAATTTAATCGAGCACTTGATGGCAAAGTTCTTATCCCGCAACCATTCGCGGAACTCCACAGCCTCTATGCACCAAAATCTGGATTTGCAATCTCGAAGTACATGATTCTTGAACTCGTTGTAGCTGCCGTCATGGTGCTGATATTCACACGAGTTGCAAAACAACTGTCTTCCGGAGCAGCTCCAAAAGGCCGATTCGCTAATCTTTTTGAAACTTTTCTCGTATTCATCCGTGACAACGTTGCGCGGCCAGCGATTGATGACCCACCAGGCCATGGCCATGATGATGGAAACGCAGCACCGGCACATCGTGGGGACACATTTGTTCCCATGCTTTGGATGCTCTTCTTTTTTGTTTTAGGATGTAATCTGCTTGGGATGGTTCCTTGGGCAGGGTCGCCAACAGCATCGTTTTCTGTCACTCTCGCTTTAGCCGCTGTAACCTTTCTTACTGGCTTGCTGTCAGGCATGAAGCAGTTCGGTGTGATTGGATTTTTTTTAAATCAGGTTCCACCAATTGACATGCCCACATATATGCTGCCACTTAAAATTATTATTTCCTTCGGGCTTTTCTTGATTGAAATACTGGGATTGTGCATTAAACACTTGATACTAGCGGTTCGTTTATTAGCGAACATGGTTGCTGGTCATCTCGTACTTCTCGGTATTATGGGTCTTATTACGGCGGCCGCCTCAGCTTCGACAGGCACATGGGCAACTGTTACCGTAATTAGTGTCCTCAGTGCGACCCTTTTTAGCGTTCTGGAACTTTTTGTCGCTTTCCTGCAGGCCTATATATTCACGTTTTTGTCAGCGCTTTTCGTTGGCGCGGCGGTCCACCACCATTAATGTCATAAACAACAAAAAAAAACTTTCTAGACCCTTCAAAACCTCTCAAAATTGCTTAAAACATGCCTCTATAGGAAGCGGGTCGACGTCTTAGGTCGTTCGGCACAAATCCAACAAACAGATCTCGTTTCATCCCGTCTGGAAACAATGTTTTCCAGACTCACGCTTTCAAGGAGTTCCAGCCCGTGATGCTTCGCTCGTTTTTCTCAGCCCGCTCGGCCAGCACACTTGCCGTCGTTTTGCTCACGCTACTCTGTGCCGATGTTGCCAGTGCTCAAGAAGCAGTTGGTGGTAGAGCACTTATTGATCTTTCAGCCTCTTTTGGCGTTGGCCTTGTTGTTATTGGTGCCGCCATGGGCATCAGTAAACTTGCTGCAGCAGCTTATGAAAGCATGGCTCGCCAGCCCGAAGTATCAGGTAGCATTCAGACTGCTTTGATTATTGCTGCAGCATTGATTGAGGGTTTTACGTTCTACGCACTGTTCATTTGCTCAGGAAAGTAGTTCTCCTTCGTCCACTGCTGTGTTTCAAGAAAACTGGTTACAAGTACTCCGTACATCGCCAAGTGCGACCGACAACAGTACTTCTGGTTTTAAGAGATGTGGCAAGGTAATTCGTCAGATGACGGATACGGGAATCTTCCACGTATCTGTCATCTGGCAACGAGCCTACGAATACATTTGGAATGATTTCACACCTGTTGAAGTGACACCCCTTGATATGACATTCATTACGACCACAAGGCATCGCATCAACCCAGCGATCATTACAAAAGGCTTGCAACCACACGCCGTCAGAATGTTCACGCGAAGCGGTCTGCCACAGGAGACACCGATGTCGTATTTATACACAGCTTGCCGGCTTGGGCACTCATGTCTTCTTGCTCTCATGGTGATACTGATTGTGTCATCCTCAACAAGCAACGCATGGGGTTCAGAAACACCTCACGCCGCTGATGGACACAATGAAAACCATGGGGCGCATCATTCTGAAATCGGTGCAAATCCACCTCCAGGCACATCTTTAGAAGACTTCGAGAGCCCTGCGGAATTGAGGAGAGATCTGGCGATCTGGTCATTTGCTGTTTTCTTCATGCTCATGCTCTTACTTTCTGCAGTTGCCTGGAAGCCCATCATGAAGGGACTCGATGCTCGTGAACAGGGGATTGCCGACATGATCGCTGCAACACAAAACGCGCATGACGATGCAAAAAATCAACTCGCCTCATACGAACGGCGGCTCGCCGAAGCAGCAGAAGAAGTCAAGGGAATGCTTGATGAAGCTCGCCGGGACGCTGAAACAACGAAACAAACAATAGTGACTGAGGCACGGCAAGCAGCTGACGAAGAGAAGCAACGAGCCAAAAAAGAAATCGAAATGGCACGAGACGATGCCATCTCGCAACTCGCTGAAAAAGCAGGTGACCTTGCCGTCGGCGTGGCTGAGAAATTCATTCGAGAAAAGATCAGCCCAGAAGATAAAAATCGTCTTGTACGTGAATCTGTCGCAAGTCTTTCAACATCGCCAAGTGCCAACTAGGGCTGTGCAAAAACAATAAAATCGTATGACTACCGACGAATCAGATTGTTCATCACCACTGAATGCACCTCGTGACATTGGGTCAGCGAGACTCGCGAAGGTCTATGCTCAGGCAATTATTGAAGCTGCTGATCGCCACCAATGCCAGTCGGAAGTAGTCGAAGAACTAAAGCACATCGTAGAAGATGTGCTTCCTCGCGTTGAAAGTCTCACAAGCGTTCTCGAATCACCTCGGATAACGCCATCGGATAAGACTGCTCTTGTCAGCAAAACCTTTTCCGGAAAAGTATCGACCATTACGCTCAACACGCTGCTGGTGCTTGCCAACCATGAACGGCTTGGTCTTCTGCCAGAATTGGTAATCGCGCTACGCCGTGATTTAGACCAGAGGGCAGGGCGACGAGAAGCTGTTCTTACAACTGCCAACTCGATTACCCCAGATGAACAGGCTGCTATTCTTAAGTCAGTCGAAGAATCACTAGGCGAGTCGCTTACCGCTCATTTTTCAGTTAACCCAGATCTGCTCGGCGGCCTTGTCGTTCGGATCGAAGACACAGTTTACGACCATTCCGTCTCCACGAGCTTAGTGTCGCTCGCGGAGCGTTTGAAGCAGAGGAGTATCCATGAAATTCAACACCGACGAGATCGCCTCGGTTCTGCGTGAGGAAATTGACCGCTATCAGATTGGTATTGATGTCCGAGAAGTCGGGCAAATACTCGAAGTTGGTGACGGCATTGCTCGCGTCTGGGGGCTATCTGGCGTAATGGCCGGCGAAATGGTCGAGTTTCCAGGTGGCGTTACTGGGTTGGCATTTAACCTCGAAGAAAATTCTGTCGGTGTCATCATTCTTGGTGATTACCTGAAGGTAAACGAGGGTGATGAAGTACGAAGCACTGGAAAGCTTCTCAGTGTACCTGTCGGTGATGCGGTCATTGGTCGGGTTCTCGACCCACTTGGAAATCCACTCGACGGAAAAGGACCGATCACCACTGACAAAAGAAGGCCTGTTGAAACTCTTGCACCGGGTGTCGCTGATCGTCAACCCGTTCGTGAGCCTCTTCAAACGGGCATTAAAGCAATCGATGCGATGACTCCTATCGGCCGCGGTCAACGAGAATTGATTATCGGTGACCGTAAAACTGGAAAAACAGCGATCGGAATTGATGCAATCATCAATCAAAAACACAGTGGCGTAAAATGCTTCTATGTCGCCGTTGGACAAAAAGACTCCTCCGTCGCTGTCGCCATTGACGTGCTACGTAAGCATGGTGCTATGGATTACACGACGGTGATTGTCGCAGGAGGATCTACTGCTGCACCACTTCAGTACATTGCACCCTATTCTGGAACCGCAATGGCAGAAGAGTTCATGTATAACGGTGAACATGCGTTAATTGTTTATGATGATCTCTCGAAGCAAGCAACCGCCTACCGACAGCTATCACTTCTCATGCGTCGACCACCGGGACGTGAGGCCTATCCTGGTGACGTTTTCTATGCACATAGTCGTCTTCTCGAAAGATCTGCAAAGCTTTCTGATGAACATGGCGGGGGCTCACTCACGTCTCTACCAATTATCGAAACACTTGAGGGTGAAGTGTCGGCTTACATTCCCACTAATGTAATTTCGATCACTGACGGCCAAATCTATCTTCAGCCCGATTTGTTCTTCGCCGGCCAGCGTCCAGCAATGAACGTTGGCATCTCCGTCTCTCGTGTTGGTGGAGCAGCCCAAACAAAAGCGATGAAGAAAGTTTCGGGGGGGCTTCGACTGGACCTCGCCTCGTTCCGGGAACTCGAAGCATTCGCACAACTCGGAACAGATCTCGACGCCGCGACACAGTCGAGGCTCGACCGCGGCTATTGCATGGTTGAACTACTCAAACAGGGCCAGTATCAGCCTCTCGATATCGTCGATCAGATTCTCAGCATTTACGCAGGAACACGTGGCCATCTCGACAACGTCGAACGAGACAAAGTCGCTGCTTGGGAATCTGGTTTTCTGACATTTGTACGGGACCAGACACCAGAGGTACGCTCAAGACTTGAGGAAACAAAAGCCCTCGACGATGAGACAGAACGGTTGCTGGAGGCTGCGATTGCGGAATACAAGCGTCAGGTTCAAGGTGCAAAGCAACCTGAGCCCTCTCTTGCCGGCTCGAACTGAGAAAGAGAGGAATTTCTATGGCCAATGCTCGTGCACTCGACCGTCGACGACGTTCCGTTCGTAATATCCGCAAGATAACACGAACAATGGAACTCATTGCAACGGCCCGATTCAAGAAAGCCATGGACCGTTCAGTTGCGGCACGTGACTACACCCAGCAATTGGCAAAAATCTTAAAAAACATTGCTGCTGTCGGTGAAGATTTATCGCACCCATTGCTTGAAAGTAGACCTACTCGACGAACCGCTGTTCTTGTTCTGACCGGAAATCGCGGCTTATGCGGAGGGTACAATTCCAACGCCGTAAAGCAGGCTATGGGATTGCTGAGTCAATGGTCAGGTAATGACACCGAAACACACGTAACAGTATCTGGCAAACGAGGCATTAATGCCCTGAAGTTTCGTGGCGTCACTATCGATGAAGAACACCTTAACTTCGAGGACAAGCCAGCATTTAATGAAGTCTCACCGATCGGTACATCGTATCTAAACGCCTACATACAAGGTGATATTGATCGCCTCGATGTCGTCTACACCCAATTTATAAATATCGCCAAGCAAGAAGCGATTGTTGAAACACTGCTTCCTTTAAAACCAGCCGTAGATCAAGAGAATACATCGTCTCATTCGGGTAATCTCGCGTCAGAAGAATACGATTTCTACCCATCAGCTGAAAGTATTCTTGAAGAGATCCTGCCGGCAAGTTTCCAGTCACGACTCTTTAAGTGCTTTCTCGACTCCGCTGTGAGTGAACAGGTTGCACGAATGGTTGCAATGAAGGGCGCGACAGAAAATGCCTCGGGGATTATCAGTGATCTCTCGCGGCGATATAACCGAGCCAGACAAACACAGATAACTGGCGAAATCATGGAAATACTTGGTGGCGTCGAAGCCCTCAAGCAATAGTTCAAATCACCTGAAGGGCCGCTTACACGGCTTTCACCACTTCCAATCCTCAAAGTACTCTAGACCCGAAGGTTTTTTCCTCATGGCAACAGCAATCGCCTCTGACAAAAAGAATGGCAAAGTCACACAGGTCATTGGATCAACATTTGACGTTGAGTTTCCTGAATCTTCTCTGCCGGCAATTTACAATGCAGTTCGAATTGATGCCGATCACAAAGGCGTCAAACTTGAGCTAGTTGGTGAAGTACAGCAGCACCTTGGGGGAGGAAAAGTCCGTTGCGTGGCACTTGGCTCAACAGATGGGCTTATCAGAGGACAAGAAGTTGTTGATACCGGATCACCAGTAAGCGTGCCCGTTGGACCCGCTACCCTTGGCCGGGTTTTTAACATGCTTGGAGAACCAATCGATAATGGTGGCGAAGTAAACGCTGATGAGCGGTGGTCTATTCATCGAGACGCCCCACCTATTTCTGAACTCTCTACAAAAACAGAACTTTTCGAAACCGGCATTAAGGTCATTGATCTTCTCACTCCATTCGTTCGAGGTGGGAAAGCGGGATTATTTGGCGGTGCCGGCCTCGGTAAAACCGTTATCTTGACCGAACTGATCGCAAGGATCGCGAGCGCTCACGGTGGAAATTCAGTCTTTGCTGGTGTCGGAGAACGAACACGAGAAGGAACTGACCTGTGGCTTGAGATGCAAGATGCCAAAATTGGTGACACTGGACGAAGCGTCATTGAACAAACCTGCATGGTCTTTGGCCAGATGAATGAACCACCAGGCGCGAGATTGCGAGTTGCACTTTCTGCCCTCACAATGGCTGAGTATTTTCGTGACACGACTGGAACGGATACGCTTCTGTTCGTAGACAACATTTTCCGCTTTTCGCAGGCAGGTAGCGAGGTGAGTGCCCTCCTTGGACGAATGCCAAGTGCGGTCGGCTACCAGCCAACGCTGGCTACTGAGATGGGTGCGTTACAGGAACGTATTACATCAACAGAGAAGGGTGCCATCACTTCAGTCCAAGCTGTTTATGTTCCTGCTGATGACCCCACCGACCCCGCACCTGCAACCGCTTTTGGCAATCTAGATGCCTTCATCTACCTTGAACGATCAATTTCTGAAAAAGGCATCTATCCGGCCGTCGACCCACTCGCCAGCTCCAGCCGGATCCTAGATCCACAGTACGTTGGAGAACGGCACTATAACGTCGCACGGCGTGTTCAGACCACATTACAACGTTACCGAGAACTCCAAGACATCATCGCAATTCTTGGCGTCGACGAACTTTCCGAAGAGGATAAGCTTGTAGTCCATCGTGCTCGACGAATGGAACGATTCTTATCTCAGCCCTTCCTTGTAGCTGAAGTATTTACAGGAAAGCCAGGTGAAATCACCAGCCTCGAAGATACAATCCGATCTTTCGAAGAAATCGCTGATGGAAAATGGGACCATCTCCCAGAACCTGCGTTCATGTATGTCGGCCCGATTGAACAAGCTGAAGAGCAGGCCAAGAAAATGGCAGAAAAGTCATAGACAGAAAGTAACTTCTCGTAAAAAGCATCATGGCAACCACGACATCCCAGAAACTTATTCGCTGCGTCATTGTCACCCCTGAACAGACAGTTCTCGACACGAAAGCTGCAGGGGTATCACTCCCTCTTGATGATGGAAGCCGGGGTATCGCCGCGGGACATGCTCCTTTTATCGGACGCCTCGGAGCAGGCGAGGTGCAGTTACACGGCGTCGCAGGAGGAACAGGGACTGAAACAACCATTTGTACCTTTGTCGAAGGTGGATTCGTCGAAGTAGGTAATAACGAAGTAACCGTCATCACTCAGGGTGCACTTGATTCCGGATCAATCAAAGCACCAGAAATACAGGCCGAACTTGAGAATTTGTACCAACAAAAAGCCGTTGGTGACGATCAAATAGAAGCTCTCCTGAAGGCGGAATCGGCTGCCCGCGCTCGACTCAGGGCCGCCCGACGAAAGAGAAACTAGAACTGTTTTGGCTTTTTAATACCAAATCTATTATCTGGTTGGCTCGTTGCCGTTAACACAAGTCAGATTTGATAGTCGGCCTCACGTGAAGGCGTTTCTCCCCGCATCCGTAGTTTTGGCTTTTCCAAAACTACCGTTGTGTGCGGCTCGATAGACCGTGTGATCCACACATTACTACCAATTACGGAATCGTGCCCTATAACTGTCGCTCCTCCAAGAACTGTTGCGTTGGCATAAATTACAACCCGATCACCGATGGTTGGATGGCGTTTTGCACCTCGCACCAACTGACCCTCAGCATCGGTTGGAAATGACACGGCACCAAGCGTGACGCCTTGATACAGTTTTACATGACTGCCGATCTCGCAAGTTTCACCAACGACCACACCCGTGCCATGGTCTATAAAAAAATGATCTCCAATCGTTGCACCAGGATGAAGGTCAATACCAGTACGAGAGTGAGCCCACTCAGCCATCATTCTGGGAATCAAAGGCACAGAAAGCCTTTGTAGCAGATGAGCAAGACGGTGTATGGTCACCGCCTCAAGCCCTGGATAGCAGAAGATAATTTCCTCGAGATTCTGGACCGCAGGATCACCGTCGTACGCTGCCTTAACATCGGTGGCAAGAACTCTTCGAAGATCTGGAATCTGCTCCAAAAACTCGACTGCTTTCGCTTGCCCCAACGCTTCAAAGTCAGCTTCATCTACACACTCCTGAACAGCGTCTGGCAGTGAAGGGGTGCGGCGGCCCGCAGCAGCAGCACCCTGCGTTGCTGCAAGACTATGACGCAACGCACGACCAATCTGTATCGTGAGTTTATCGTGCAATCCATCAATTAAATCACCGACGTGATACGTAACATTTCCAAAATGAAGATTTTCTCTGCGGCGATACCCTGGATAAAGAATTTCTTTCAGGTCCTCGCATACAGTAATAATTGACTCATAATTTGGCAGGGGGCAATGACCGAGATAGTTCGTTGCTGGCACCTCTCGATAGGTGTCAACAATTCGTTGCGTCAGCTTTGGTAGCTGTTCTTTCAGCCGTAGATCAGTTGCCATGTTCTTTGTCCAGCAGCGGTGTTGCTTGACCTCAATAGGTACCCATTCGAGAGATTCGACCCACCCCTAGGTCAAAGTTGAATTGAACTTCTAGAACGCATCACAACCGGAAAGCAGGGTAAAATCTGCGGGCAGCCTCGCTGCCTTTACAGGGCATCGCCTGATGCTTCAATGGCTGCTGCAAGAGTCAGGCCGCCATCATACAATGCTCGCCCAACGATACATCCAGACGCACCAGTAGCTGCGACTGCCCGCAGATCATCTGCATCCGCGATCCCGCCGGATGCCACGACGGGATGGGGGGAGGCTTGAACCATTGCATCTAGAGCGGGAAGGTTTGGACCTTGAAGCATGCCGTCACGGGCAATATCCGTATAGACAATAGCAGCGAGCGGAAGTTCAGCCGACTGGACAGCTACGTCCACAGCTTGCTGTGTACTAGTTTCAATCCAACCTCTCGCTGCAAGCTTGCCTTCTCGGGCATCGAGACCGAGGACAAGCGTATCAGGAAATGCATTCGCAAGCTCAGCAAACAGCTTTGGCTGCTCAATTGCGACACTTCCAATAACAAGTCGTGAAACGCCTGCCTCAAGATAGGATTCTATTATCTGCCGAGAACGTATACCCCCTCCTACCTGACAAGGCACGCAAGCCGCCGATACCATCTGACGAATCAAATCGGCCTGAATAGCCTCACCATCTTTTGCGCCCTCAAGGTCAACAATATGAAGACGGCGACTTCCCAAAGATGTGAATTTCTTTACAGTCCTGACAGGGTCTTCCCCGAAAACTGTCTCACGATCATAGTCACCTTGCTGCAGGCGTACGCAACAGCCTCCACGAAGATCAATTGCTGGCCAAAGCTCCATTACGTCTTCCTTTATATAACAGACAATTAAACGTGTTCGATAAAATACTTCAATAGTCGCATTCCAATTGATTGACTCTTTTCGGGATGGAATTGCGTCGCCAATAACCGTCCTCGCGACACCCCGGAACAGAACATTCCACCGTAGTCGGTCTCGGCTACAACAACCCCTGGGTCCGAAGGCCGAACACAGTACGAGTGCACAAAGTAAAAGAATTCTGACTGATGTGTATCTCCACCAAGTACTTGCGACACATGACTTTCTTCACGCCACTTCACTTGATTCCAACCCATGTGTGGAACCTTTAAATCATCCGAGCAATTAAACTGGGTGACATCACCAGCAAACACTCCTAATCCGTCGTGCCGACCACCTTCCCAGCCGGTTTCGAAGAGGAGTTGCAGACCCATACAAATCCCAAGGAATGGCCGATCAGCATTAATGTGTCCCTGAATTGGCTCAACAAGTCCACGTTCACGTAGTGCTACCATTGCATCTGAAAAAGCACCTACGCCCGGAAGAACGAGCCTGTCGGATTCGGCGACACAGTTCGGGTCTGACGTTATTTCTGTCGTAACGCCATGCCTTTCGAAAGCCTTCTGAACACTTCGGAGATTGCCACTTCCATAATCTATTATTCTAAGCATATCCGGAGTTTAAGCCGCCGCACGACAAGAAAAAGGGGGGGGCTCTTTTCCCCCAAACGTCTGACGCTGTTCAATCAAATCCAAGCGACACCGGAACTCACTGAAGCCCGTTCGTCATTCCATCCGAGACTTATTGAGTACCCGGAACCGAGGCTTGCTCCGGGTAAATGACGCATTCAATCCGACGATTTCGCTGCCTGCCCGCAGTCGTTGCATTTGAGACGACTGGATGATTCGATCCGTGTGCAACGAGAAACATCTGCCTGTCACTCAACGGCGTTCGAGTGGTCAGAAAATCAAAAACAGTAGACGCCTGAGCAGTTGTCAACTGATGCGCAGACTGCCATGAAGATCCTGTCAGTGGATCGGTATCAAGATGTCCCTCGATTCCAAGGTAATGGCGAGGGAAAACTCTTTCTAGTTCTGTTGCTAACTGAGTCAGCAAAGATGCTCCCGCGGGTAGAAGATTCGGTGTTCCCGATTCGAACAGGCGTTCAGATGGCACTTCAAGACGAACAACCCCTCCATCTAAGCGAACTTCGAGATTCTCAAGAGACAACTGCCCCATTGCTGATTGCATCGCTGCGGCAGCACCCGCAGCTGAAGGAGAGACCATAGGACTTATGATGCCTCCCGAAGTTCCTGGACGACCAACGACTCGGCTTGCAGCCAGTTGAGTTGTCGTACTGGCTAACTGCTCTCGAATTGCTGAGAGCTCTTCTTGCATGATCTGATTTTCGGTCTGACTCCGAGTCAGGGCTGCTTCCAATTGAGCATTCCCCAAGGAACTATACGACGGCGTCTGCGGCAAACTTGGCAATGTCTGAGGAAGAGTATGCGCGGGAGCAGCTACGCCAGGTGGGGGCTCAAGACTAATCGTAGCTGGGGCTTGCTCTCTGCGCATGAGATTAGAACAGCCTATCGAAACGGCTGTCACTAAAAGCACGCAAGCTAGTAACACACGCTGTCTGCACATACCCACAAAACAATCATAAAAAGAGACATGAACACGCAGAGAATAGAGAAGACACCGACCCCGAGCAAGGCCGTCGGCCTGTTGTTTTCTCGAGAATTTTCGTATTTCGATGCAAAATCCAGGAGGTTTGTCGAAATCAAATAATCGACTGCATCTTCCCTCGCATCCACCGCCACAGAAAAAGGGTCACCGCGGTGAGTAGAACAACGAGCCCCAGCACCGTTCCAAGTTGCACGACATCATCAAAAAGCACTGAAGCCCAGTCCCATACAAACTGCCAGAACAGAGTTACCAGTACAGCCGCAAGGCACAGACTTGGACCAAATGGCAATTCATTCTCACGATGCATGACGAGCTGAAAAAGCCCGTGCACTAATCCAATAAACGTAGCCAGGAAAAAGATTAATACTGCCGGCTGCCAACCAAGCCAAATACCCACCATTGCCATGAGGGTAACATCTCCCAGACCCATTGCTTCACGACCGATAGCAAGTGACGCTCCAGCGCGAGTAAACCACACAATACCTGCCGAGACAGCCAGCCCGATCATCCCACTCTCGAGTGCTGCCAAACGCACTCCACCCAACCAATTCACAATTGAAAGAACGGCGATACCAAGCACCAAAACAAGATTACGAGGCTCACTGAACCATTGGCTCATTTTTTGCCCAAGATCTTTTGAGACTTCTTTATTTTCTGGAGTCCAACGAGCTGTGCAT
>JAUWWJ010000474.1 GCA_030616935.1 Planctomycetaceae bacterium | reverse complement strand
GAATTTTCACTCGCTGCTCCTGCTGGCTGGAAGCAAGTCCAACCCCGATCTCGAATAGTCGAAACTGAATTTGCTATAGAGCCAGTGAAGCCGGATGACCAACCAGGACGCATGACTTCGATGGGTGCTGGCGGAAGCATTGAGGCCAACATTGCAAGGTGGTATGGTCAATTTAGCCAGCCTGACGGATCATCTACGAAGGATAAAGCGGGCCTGAAAACATTGAATGTTGCAGGATGCAAAGTAACGTGTGTTGATGTCTCAGGAACCTTCAAAGACATGCCCGGTGGCCCATTTGCCGGCGGACAGTCAATAGATCGCCCAAATTATCGAATGATGGCGGCTATTATTGAAACCGCTGACAAAGGCAATTACTTCATCAAGTTTTATGGACCTGCAGCAACTGTAGAGGCATCAGCTGACGGTTTTAAGAAAATGATCGAAGGCATGGTCCCCACAAACTGATATTACTTTGTCTCTTTTCTCAATGCCCATCTCCATCAACTTTTAAAAGGCCGCAATGAAAATCCAGGAGTTCTTAGAACACCACGGGATTCAGGGTAATCCCTTTGCTGAAGAAGATGCCCAAAACGATACCGTATTCAAGCGAACCTGCTTGGAATCCACATTTCACCCTGGCTGGGACAAGATTTATGGATCACCAGAAGACCCAAGCACATCAATTGTTTTTGGTGAAAAAGGTGCTGGAAAAACTGCACTCAAACTGCAGATGGTTCGTCAATTTGAACTTCATAACGAAATAAGTAGAGGCCCCGACGGTAGCAAAAAGCCTTCGTTTGTCGTCATCTACGACGACTTCAATCCGTTCCTTGACCGGTTCGTCAGCCGCAGCGGACAAAACCGCTCTCTCGAGAAATCACTCGGACACTGGAAACTATGGGACCATATGGATGCAATCCTATCCCTGGCAGTCACCCAACTTGTCTCAGCAATCATTCATCGCTCAAAAACTGAACCGGTAGGTGATGGTAAGAGTCATTCGTGGAGTGGTCCACATGCTCGTGACCTTACTTTGCTTGCTGCACTTTATGATCAGTCGACAGCTGAAACTTTTCCTTCTCGCTGGAGAAAACTTCGCTGGCGGGTTGGTTATGGATCCATCCTTGGCCGTTGGCCGACCTTCCTCGGGTTGACCGCGACTGCTCTTTTTGTAGCAGCCATTGCCACCAGTATATCAACCAAAAATTTAGACTGGCTATCGCAGTGGTGGCCGTGGTTCATTTTGGCCGGAACCTGGACACCTTGGCTGTGGCGAAGGTGTCAATGCTGGTGGAAGGCATTTCGTATTGTTCGAAGCATGCGAACAGGAAATAGAACAGTAGGCCAACTCGCTAAAGCACTTGCAAAAATGCCTGAAGCAGATCTTGCGGGGCAGCCTCTCCCGATTATGGCAAGAAGCGACGATCGTTATGAATTATTTGCGAAGTTTCAAGGAATACTACAAGCTGTTGGATATGGTGGAATGATTGTGATCATTGATCGACTCGATGAACCACACGTCATAAATGGCTCCGCAGAACGCATGAAGCAAATCATCTGGCCCATTTTCGACAACAAGTTCCTGAAATCACCCGGGCTTGGATTCAAAATGCTACTGCCTAATGAGTTGTATCGATTCATTGAACGTGAGGATGAGTCATTCAATCAGCGAGCAAGACTCGACAAGCAGAATCTCATACCGTCTTTGGAGTGGTCTGGAGAAACTCTCTATGACATTGCCTCGATGAGGCTCAAAGCTGCGAGTGTCAAAGAGCCTCCAACGACTCTTGCCGAAATTTTTGAGCCTGAAGTCAACCAAGCCCGATTAATTAATGGCTTGCGAAGTGTTCGTGTACCTCGCCAGCTTTTTAAGTTCTTATATCGGCTACTCGTTGCACATTGTCACGCACATACTGCCGAAAACCCGAGCTATAAGATTCCACTGGAACGGTTCGACACGGAATTAGCAGTTTTCCGAAGAGATCAGGATGCATTTGATCGCGGACTAGCTCCGCGATAACCGATATTGCACTTGCAGTGAGGAGTAAATTGTGGAGACGGTCCATACAAATGTTGTTGGCCGGGTAGCGAGG
>JAUWWJ010000300.1 GCA_030616935.1 Planctomycetaceae bacterium | reverse complement strand
CTCCGACGTGAGAATGCCGACATATCTATTCCCTCGTTATTCAGTGTAGTGAAACGTGTTACGAGCTTTGTTTGTTGCTGACGGTCAAAAATCTTGATGACTTTACTCCTGCGAGACCATCCAGACAAATCCACCGATGATCTGCACAACGTCTCGCCGTAAGACGCTAAACCAAATGACGAAGGTCTTTGATGGCGTCGGTCAAGTAGAAGGACAGGGCGGTCGACCGCACATCAATGATAATCAATTTTTGTGAAAACATCATGAGTAAGCCATTGTTTCGTGCCATCTGTTTCCCGCCATCGCATTCGCACTCCTTGCGCGAACTTTGAAGCAGAGCAGGGCACGGACATCCTCATCGAAGCGGAAGGAGCATCTTCACTCTTGGCTATGGTTGTGATAGCTTCGCCCCTGGTTTGGAAATGAGATACAGGCAGGATTCGCTCTCCTTGGCTCTTTGCACGTGTCGTCTTCTCAAGAGCGACTGGAAATCGGAAGTCCACGAACATCAGGAGGCAGTGGGAATCAGGCCAGATGCCACACGAGGCCAGCAGTTGTCTGATAGAATCTGTCTGTCTGATAACAATAACAACGGAAGAATGTATTTCATGACGTCTCATGCACCTCGCTCAATGCGATTGATTATCAATGGAAAATCAGCGGGTGACCCAGCGCTGCGATCTGCTGTAAAAGAAATCCGGAAGGCCGGACATCCACTTGATGTACGAGTCACATGGGAAGGTGGCGATGCTGCTCGATACGCCGCTGAAGCGACAGACGAAGGAATCGACGTAGTCATTGCTGGCGGGGGTGACGGAACTGTCAATGAAGTTGCCGGAGGCGTGCTCTCAGTAGGGGAGCATGAACAAATCAATACTGCGATCGCAGTCGTTCCGTACGGCACGGCAAATGATTTTGCTGCCGGATGTGGCATTCCAATTGGCGATCCATTAGCGGCTCTTCAACTGGCGGCATCTGGCGAATCAGTACTGATTGATGCTGGCCGTGCGAACGATCAATTTTTCATCAATGTTGCCAGTGGTGGATTTGGCGCTGAGGTGACTGTGAACACACCTCCTGAATTAAAGAAGGCGCTCGGTGGAGCGGCCTACTCACTTATGGGTATTGTCACAGCGGCCAAAGCAACCCCACATTCAGGCCGAGTGACGCTGCCTGACGGAACGTCGGATACTGGGGATGTTCTGGTGATGACAGCTGCCAACGGGCGGCAGTGCGGCGGCGGCCAGCAGGTTGCCCCTCGCGCCTGCCTCAACGATGGCAAACTCGACTTCCTTATTGTGCACGATGTCGACATGCAGTCATTTGGCCAGGTCCTTCGAGAAATTCTTACCCTTGACGATGCAGCCAACCAATACGTTTCATATATGCAGGCAGAGTCACTCAAGATGGAGTTCGACAAACCGTTTCAAGTAAACCTTGATGGCGAACCCATCTCCTCGAAAACTTTTGAATTTAGTGTCATTCCCAATGCAATTCGCTTTGTACTCCCAGCATCTGCACCGCTTGCACCTTAAATCCAATCGCTGTTTATGCGGCTCACTAGCGACCACGAGCAACCCTTACTCAGCACATGCATCGCGACGGCTTACATTGCCATAAAGACAGTGTCATTGAAGACATTTCGTTGAATGCGCATTCATGAAATTTTTTCATGAACTAAACAGTAAGATGTCCACTAAGAGCAGAAGTAGGCGGTATTCTATGGGTAGTCTTTCAAATCATACGAGCACCAGTAAAGGAAATTCAGTCATGAACGTGCTGTCCACCTTAACGCGAACGCGGCTGGCACTCATACTCGCATGTTCCTTGCACGTGAGCGCAGAAGAACCTCAACCGGAAAACCCTGCTGAGTCTGCATTTACCAAGGCCGACGTGAACAGTGATGGCAGACTCGGGCCTGAGGAAGTCAAAAACAAAACGCTATTCACGCGTATGGATGCAAACTCCAACGGATTTGTATCGGCTAAAGAGGCTCAGTCATTCGCGAAACAACGTCGTGCTCGTGAGAAAACCACAACTGAATCCTCAGGCACGCCCGTCTTTCCAGCTGACCCCGATGACGAAGCCAGAAAACAACAACTGCTATCAACCATCCCAGTAAGCAACACCAGCGACACACGCCCACTAAATATCGTGTTACTGTTCTCGGACGACCTTGGGTACGGCGACACGTCGCTGTACGGATCTGAAAAAATCCCCACACCAAACATAGATTCTCTTGGCAAGCAAGGCGTTCGTTTTTCGAATGCCTATGTCACTGCAGCATCATGCAGCCCGTCTCGTGCCGGGCTCATGTCGGGGCAATACCAACAACGATTTGGATTTGAATTCAATACTGCCGGTGGCGCAATCACCAATCGCCTGCACCGCGGCCTTGACCCTTCAGTTGTCACCATGGCTGATGTCCTGAAGCAGGCCGGCTACGTCACAGGAATGTTTGGCAAGTGGCATTTAGGCACACAGCCTCAGTTTCACCCGCAGGCTCGTGGTTTTGATGAGTTTTACGGGTTCCTTGCTGGCGCCCATTCGTTTTTCCCTGCCAAAAACCCACAGCCATTTCATAGCACCATCATGCGAGACACGTCACCTCTGATTGAACCTGAGTATCTGACTGATGCAATTGCCAGAGAGACCGTTGCTTTCATTGACGCGAATCACAAGAAACCATTTTTTGCATACGTCCCATTTAACGCCGTACATACGCCGATCGAAGCGACAAAAAAATACCGAGATCGGTTTGCAGACGAAACCAACAAAACCAAGCGTGATTACTACGCAATGACGAGTGCTCTTGATGATGCGGTAGGCTCGATTGTTGCCGCGATCGACAAACACGGACTCACAAACAACACGCTGGTGATCTTCGTCAATGATAACGGCGGGCCGATCTACACCGGTGTGCAAAGCAATGGGCCGCTCAAGTTAGGCAAGCTTTTTCTGTTTGAAGGAGGCATACGTGTGCCAATGATCATCAAACTACCCGGCACCTTTGAACCGAACTCCGTATACGATCAACCAGCAAGCACGCTCGATCTATTCCCCACAATTTGCAGTACAGTGGGAATCAAAATTCCGCCCAAAATCAATTTGGACGGCGTAGACCTCACACCCTTCATCAAGGGAAAGGTATCGGGGTTACCACACGACACCCTATTCTGGAGTAACGGTCCTAATATCGCTGTCCGCCACGGAGACTGGAAACTTGTCAAATCGTATGACAACACCTGGCTGTTTAATCTTGCGAGCGACATTGGTGAATCTAACAACCTCGCGAAATCAAAACCTGAAATTGTTGAACAACTGGAAACGCTCTATCGCGAATGGCGTTCTCACATGAATAAACCGGCATGGCCCAGCAAGCCAAACCGCCGAAAGGTAGAAGTTGATGGCTTGCCTTACGAGATGAATATTTGAGGCGAATACTCAGCTGCAAAAAACAGGCTATCCGTGATTTCACTGATATCACTGGCTGCTGCTCGCAGAGCAT
>JAUWWJ010000323.1 GCA_030616935.1 Planctomycetaceae bacterium | reverse complement strand
CGCCGGCATTGACAGCGTCTGCCAAAGATCATGGACAATTTCTACAAGATCGTCACTGCGACCACGCCCTGGACCGAGAGCAACCACATCCGCTTTCTGGCAGCGGTCATGGATTGCAGATAATGCTGACAATGAAAACCGACCGGCACGGTCTTCCTGAAGACCGTGCGTCATCACACACGGGTAAAATCCAGCAACTGTTGACTGAATCGACTCTGGAACGATTGCCTCGACAAGCCCAGCGCCACCTCTGAGAGCCGCCATTGAAGAAAGCGCGGCGGCTCCAGCCATTCCTCGGCTTCCTGCCACGAGAACCACACGACCGTAGTCAAATTTACTGGATTCCCTGATCCGAACCGGCAACTTCGGAAGCCCTTCCGGAATTTGATGGCATGAATTTCCAGAGCGATCTGCCATGAAGGCCCCTTCCGAAAACAAGAGAAATCAGTACATAAGAGACGAAGAATTTGCCCCCAACTTGACGAAAATGGGCCAAAATGGCTACCTTTGGGCCGATTATGGCCCGTTTTCTGTACATTTCGGTCGAATTGGGTTTCCTTGTTTGCCGATACATTTTCTAGTCAGAACAAATACTTTTACTAACCTCCGGCCTCCTGAGGAGAATTGGACACCATGAGTGGGTCCCAACAATCATTCGACGTCTTTGATGTTCGCAAAATTCGCAAACTTATTTCGCTGATGCAGGAGAACGATCTCACCGAGATCGATCTGAAGCATGCCGATAGCGCTGTGAGAATCAAGAGAGGCGGTGAAGTTGCATCGTACTCTGCACCCGCAGTTGCTCCACCTGTTGCTCCAGCCGCCCCCGCTCAGCCTGCTGCTCCGGCACAGTCGGCTGAAGAGGCTCGTATGATTGTGATCAAAAGCCCAATGGTTGGAACGTTTTACTTAGCATCAAGCCCAGACTCACCTCCATTCGCAAAGGTTGGTGACCGGATTGGTCCTGAGAAAACAGTCTGCATTGTAGAAGCCATGAAGGTTTTCAATGAGATCCCAGCAGGCGTTTCCGGGCAAATCGTGTCCGTACTCGTTGAAAACGGCGCGCCTATCGAGTTTGGCCAGCCACTCATCAAAGTCGACCCAGGTGCTTAAAACAGATTCTTCTTATGACGAGTCCTTTTACGTGTCGCACGTATTCTCGACACAGCTTTTGTGAGCCACTGTTGCTTGGCTCGATAATTCAACATTCAGGGAAACCATGTTCAATCGAATCCTGATCGCAAATCGTGGCGAGATTGCACTTCGTGTCATTCGTGCCTGTCGAGAACTTGGCATTGAGACAGTTGCCGTCTACAGCGAAGCTGATCGTGACGCACCATATCTGAATCTTGCCGATGAAGCCGTCTGTATTGGCCCAGCAAAAGCTGCCGACAGTTACCTAAGAATTGATCGAGTGATTAGTGCTGCCGAGATTGGCAACGTCCAGGCTATTCACCCGGGCTATGGCTTTCTTTCAGAAAACGCTCACTTCGCAGAAGTTTGTCGTTCATGTGATATTGATTTCATTGGCCCAACTCCAGAATCAATGGAGCGAGTCGGTGACAAAAACTCAGCTCGATCTCTTGCGCGGGAAGCAGACGTCCCAACTGTACCAGGTAGCCCAGGACTGCTTTCTGGCGAACAGGAAGCTCTCAAAGTAGCTAAGGAAATCGGTTTCCCTGTTCTCCTCAAGGCGACGGCAGGCGGTGGTGGCAAGGGCATGCGGGTTGCCGCCAATGACCTCGCCCTCTCAACGGCGTGGCAGCAGGCCTCTGCAGAAGCTGAAGCTGCTTTTGGAAATGCCGGCATCTACATTGAGAAATATATTGAAAAACCAAGGCATGTTGAGATTCAGGTACTCGGCGATCAGCACGGCACGATGCTTCATCTCTGGGAGCGTGATTGCTCAACACAACGCCGTCACCAAAAACTTATTGAAGAAAGTCCCTCCCCTCGACTGCCACAAGAGACACGAGAAGCCATGACGGCCGCTGCGGTTCGTTTGGCAAAGGCTGCCGGATATTACTCCGCTGGGACTGTCGAATTTATTGTTGACAAAGATAACAACTTCTACTTTATTGAAGTGAATGCTCGCATTCAGGTCGAGCATCCGGTTTCAGAAATGGTCACAGGCATTGATCTGCTCAAGCAACAGATTCTTGTAGCAGCAGGTGAAAAACTTTCACTCAAGCAAGAAGACATTGTTCCTCGTGGTCACGCAATTGAATGTCGCATCAATGCGGAAGACCCATCCGCCAACTTCAGGCCGTGCCCTGGCAAGATTGAGCAAATTATCGCCCCCGGTGGTTTTGGTGTTCGCTTTGATTCCCATGTAACCGCCGGGTATGTTGTTCCACCTTACTATGATTCACTCATCGGCAAGCTCATCGTGCACCAGCCAACCCGTGAAGCCGCCATTGAAACCATGACCCGAGCCCTACGCGAACTTCAGGTAAAGGGCATCGCTACGACAGTGCCATTGCACCTTGACCTTCTCTCGCACTCAGCTTTTCACGAAGCAACTATCGATACGAAGTTCGTCGAACGGCTTCTTGCAGACTGATCGTTTGCCCGGCTTTTCATCATGCATTCTTTGTCGCGCCTTTGCTTCAACACGCAATTCGTTCTGATTGCAACGCCCCCCCTGTAAAAGCAGCCCAATGCTTGATAGATTTCTTCCAAGCATATGACATTCCCCTCCCCTTCCCCACGGAGCCCCCAAGCTCATGGCCGAGTCTCTCTCACGCCCACCAAAAGCAGCTCATCATTTTCATCGCGTCGCCATATTATTCGCAGGCGGTCCAGCACCCGGTGCCAATGCTGTTATTTCTACAGCCGCTACCTCATTCATGCGAAACGACACCGAAGTCGTAGGAATGAAGCATGGCTACTCATCGCTGGCTGATTTTTCATCTGACAAGCCACTCGTTGAGGGCAAGGACTACATTAATGTCACCCCTGAGTTTTTGAAACGGACTCGATCTGGTCAGGGGATCATGCTCGGCACCGCCAGAACAAACCCCGGAAAACATATTTCGGATCCAGAACATTTTGATGACGCGGAACGGGTTAAGCCTCTCAAGAACACGTACGAAGGCCTTCTCTCGCTTGGCGTTGAAGCACTGATATCCATCGGTGGTGATGACACCCTGAAAACAGCGAACAAGTTCAAGTTGTATCAAGACAGGCTTCCGGCTGATGCCCCACGGATACCCGTCGTTCATTTGCCAAAAACAATTGACAATGACTACATGGGCATCGATTTCACATT
>JAUWWJ010000393.1 GCA_030616935.1 Planctomycetaceae bacterium | reverse complement strand
TTTACATTCATGAAAAAGACAAACGAGCCCATACAAAACGCAAAGCTTAAGGCGACACAAGATGGGAGCACCTCTGAAAACAGACCAGTTGACTGCTGGAGAGTGATTGGTGTCGGTGGAGATCGAAGTTGCCCAGAACTCGAAACGTATATCCATTGCCGTAACTGCCCGGTAATGGCTGATGCCGCCGAAGCATTCTTTAACCGTGCACCGCCTGACGGATACCTTGATGAATGGCGACAAGTTTTAGAGACGACCCCAGAAAACACAGAATCAAGTGGCCTGAGTGTCCTTATTTTTCGGCTGGCTGATGAATGGTTTTCACTTGCTGCTGAGTCACTGACTGAAGTCACTCCACTACGTAAGATCCACACCATTCCCCACCGAAGCAATTCGGTATTTGCTGGCATGGTGAACGTACGTGGACAGTTGCTTCTCTGCTGCTCTCTGCACGGACTCCTAGGGCTTCGACAGTTAGACCCTCATGTATCGAAGGTAAAAAAAACTTCCGGTCAGAATAATGACGACAATCGAAGCATCCTGCTATCTGATGATGCTGCAATTCTTGCTCCTGAGAGACTCTTGGTCACCTCGCTCACTACCGGCCGCGTTACACGCAGATGGACCTTTCCTGTTAATGAAGTTGCTGGTGTGCACCGTATTAGTAAAGAAGAACTACGAGAGGTTCCGTCGACGGTTGGCAAGCCTGGCCAAAGACTTTCAAGTGCCTTGTTCTCGTGGAATTCGCGTACCGTGAGCCTCCTTGATACAAACCAGATTTTCAAGGGAATCCACGAACAAATCACATCCTGAGGCAGGGACTTTTCCAAAGAAGGTGTTCACGTGAACGACGACTTAAGCGGTTTTTCTATGCTTGAACTATTTCGGCTTGAAGCTGAAAGCCAGGCGGAAATCCTATCTTCAGGAGTTCTTGAAATTGAAGAACAACGCCAGTCTGCTGAAACAATTGAGTCACTTATGCGGGCAGCTCATTCCCTGAAGGGTGCTGCTCGTATCGTAGGTCTCGATGCGGCTGTACAAGTTGCCCACGCTCTTGAAGATGTATTTCTCGCAGCTGGTGACAACAAAATAAGTGTTCAGCCGGCTCACGCAGACATCCTACTCGCGGGGGTCGACTTTCTTTCCTCTATCGCTGCCGCTGACAATGGCAACGAATCAACATGGCAAGACCAAGCCAACACATGTGTCCGGAATCTACAAGCCCTTGCGTCCAATGCCCCCCAACAAGTGAGTGATCTAACACCAGAGACTGTCGAACCACCGACTCCCGAAGAAACACATAAAGAGCAGTCATCAACACCGGAGGGCTCCAGCAAGGCGGAACCAACTCGTCTCGCAAGGGAGACGACTGACAAGGAGGAGCCTCTGCATGGTTCCCTTCAAGAATCAGCAGAAACAGAATCAAAATCTACTGCTGAGATTGAACGCACTGGGGCGACCTATGCCGATGTGTCACCCCCACAAAAAAAACAAGGCCCACATAATTCTGCCAAGCCACAAGTAAATCCTGCTGATTCCTCCAAAGATGAAGAGGACCGAGTTGTTCGAGTCTCTGCAGAAAGCCTCACAAGACTTGTAGGACTCGCTGGGGAATCTCTCGTTGAGGCACGCCAGCTAAGGCCATTTGCAGACTCACTACTTGTACTCCGTGAATTTCAAACAGATTTATGTGATCAGATTACAACATGTGAAGAGAACATTCGTAGTGTTGAATTGCCTCCCTCACAAATGACGCTCATCGAGAGTTTGCGACAGCGATCAGTTCAGAGCCTCGACAAACTTACAAAAATCATAGAGGCTTTCGAAGGGTTTGCTCGACGCAACGAAGATCTTTCTGAGCGACTACACCGAGAAGTAATATTTAGCCGAATGAGGCCTCTTGCCGACGGCATTCATGGCTTCCCGAGACTTGTGCGAGATGTATCACGTCAACTTAACAAGCAGGTTCGGCTTGTGGTGAACGGTGAACAAACCGGTGTTGACCGGGACATCCTCGACAAACTTGAGGCTCCACTTTCCCATCTTGTTCGTAATGCCCTCGACCACGGCATGGAATTGCCGGATGATCGCCTTCGTGAGGGAAAGCCTGCCGGCGGAACGATCACAATTGACGCGGGGCACCGAGCAGGAAGCCTTACCATCAGCATCACGGACGACGGACGTGGGATTAGCCTTGAATCTCTAAAAACAAAAATCATTGAACGCGAACTCGTTACCCCTCAGGTAGCAGAGCGACTTTCCGAGGCTGAAGTTCTCGAGTTTTTATTCTTACCCGGATTCTCCACCCGAAATAAAGTTACCGAAATTTCTGGAAGAGGCGTGGGGCTAGATGTTGTTCAGACCATGGTAAAGGCTGTTGGCGGAACTGTCCGAATAACCACTCAACCTGGTATGCAAACGTGCTTTACCTTGCAACTGCCGATCACGATGTCCGTTATTCGAGCCCTACTTGTTGATATAGGAGGCGAACCTTATGCCTTTCCATTACCCCGAATTGATCGCATTCTTACATGCAGACGAGAAGAAATTGAGTCGGTCGAATCTCGCAACTATATCGATCACGATGGTGTTGCAATCGGGCTTGTACACGCCAGCAATGTTTTTGAAATCGATATGCCCGACAGCGACGGAGACACCCTGTCGATTGTTGTTGTAAGTGATAGAGGTCAGCGTTTCGGATTAGTAATAAATGAGTTTTTAGGTGAGCGTGATCTCGAAGTTCGTCCACTCGATTCACGACTCGGCAAGGTG
>JAUWWJ010000086.1 GCA_030616935.1 Planctomycetaceae bacterium | reverse complement strand
TTCCACAATAACTGAACAGACGGGCCTTGTTAGCTGGAGCCTCTCACACCTCACACGATCACTTGCCCATCAGAAGCCCTCCTTCGGAATACGACTCAACGCAGAAGCCAATGTGGGAGGTGGTAACTGTGCTGGAGCTTCCACTGTTTGTACATGGCGGTTTGGATCACCTGGTGCAATTCCATTTGCATCTAACGCCGGAAGTGAGTTTTTGCCAGCAGAGGCTGACGCCCAACGGCTCATTGAACGAGAAGAAGTCGATTGCATTCTCATTATTGGTCGCATACCATCTCGAATTGAAGACTTGATGGCTAAATCCGCAAAACAAAAAACAGTCATTCATGTCTCTGATACATTCCCACTACCAAAACATGGAAATAGTATTCGTCTTGGTTGTGCCAGCCTCAGCCACTCAACTGAGGGTGACATGTTGAGATCTGACGGCAGATTGATCTCGTTACAACCCTTTGCCACATCTCAACAACCTTCCATTCAGAAGGTTTTGAATGACTTACTCGACCAAGTCGCTGTTGAGACTCGCCGTAGAAGTACACCATGACTGACGTATCTCCTCATTCCTCTCTGTCACCTTTTCACGAGCCATTTGTTCTCGCTGGCGGAACTATCCATGACCCTAAGAATGGGCTCGATGGCATCGTCACCGATATTTGGGTGGAATCCGGACGAATTGTCTGTTCTCCAAGTAACACAAAACGGTTTCGTCACATTGACGCGACGGGACTGATCGTCATGCCTGGTGGCATCGATCTGCACAGTCATGTTGCCGGGCCCAAAGTAAACACTGGCCGTCTCATGTCACCGCAGTTGGGCACCCACCGTCGGAGCCATAACCAGCCCAGTGCTATTCCAACTATTCACTCAACAGGATCGCTCTATGCATCGCTCGGCTATACCACTGTTTTTGATGCAGCAATTGCGACTGGAGCGGCTTCACTTGCTGCAATGGAGCTGAATGACCTACCTATCCTTGATAAAGGTTTTTACCTGCTTGCTGCAGACAACAACGAGCTCCTCGATGCTCTTGAAGCCGGTCAGCCTGACGTCATTGAGCGATGCATTTCTTCTATTGTTCGCACGGGAAGTGGATGGGGCGTGAAGGTAGCAAACCCTGGTGGTGCTGCATTCTGGAAGGACAGTCGTGGAGACCACCACGATATTGATACGCCTCTTCCGGGAAGAACCCTAACGAGTCGCAACATACTTGAACGACTAGCCTTGGGAGTTCAGGCTGCTGCACTGCCTCACCCACTGCATATCCACACCTCTCACCTTGGTCTCCCCGGAAATTGGCGGACACTTTTTGAAACCATGCAGACCCTCGATGGCATACCTGCTCATCTCGCTCATGTGCAATTTCACAGCTATACCGGTGGTGATCTTGATCCAGACAGTTTTGGTTCTGGAGTTTCAAAGCTTCTTGATTGTTTTCACGAAAACAAAAACCTCACCCTCGACGTGGGGCAGATACTTTTTGGTGACACCGTGGCTATGACTGGTGACCCAGAGGCGGCCGAGCACCTGGCTCACACAACTGGCGTTCCGTGGAGTGCCCATGACCTCTGGCTCGAGGGTGGCTGCGGCGTTTTACCGATTGAATATAAAGAAAAAAAACCTCATTCACTCATGGCAATGGGCCATTGGCCTTGAGTGGTTCCTGTCGGTGAATGACCCTTGGCGAGTCGTACTCTCTACCGACCACCCAAATGGAGCACACTTCACGGCTTACCCTATCCTTATGCAACTCCTTGGTGACGAAGCCTTTCGGCGTGATGCGTTTCGTCGCATCCATCCGGCCGTTCAAAAACATTCACCACTCGCATCTCTTTCTCGGGAGTATTCGATTCAAGAGTTATGCATTATTACCAGAGCGGCTCCAGCGAAAATTGCAGGGCTGCCTCAGAAAGGGCATCTTGGTGTTGGCGCAGACGCAGACATCACCTTGTACAGACCAAATCATCAACTTGCCGAAATGTTTGCAATGCCCGCTGCCGTTTATAAATCTGGGAGACTTGTAAATGAGAATGGACACTGCCGATGTCTACCTGCGGGACAACATTTAAGAGCCTTGCATGCTCAATAAGGGCAGATTGTTATGAACCCAATACTTCGAGCAACTTGGACAAAGATGCCTCCTTACTGAACATCTCTTTCGCCCGTTGCTTACCTACTGAGGAACAGCGTGTTCGTAATTCTTCATTTTCAAGCAATTCGGTTGCCCGCCGAGCGAATTCACTACCTGGGTCCGTAGGCACCAGAATCCCAGCACCACTATCACCAAGCACGTCACGACTTGGTGGCGTGTCGATCACAACAGCTGGAATGCCGTGCGACAACCCTTCAAGCAAACATCCACCGTACGCAACACGCCCGGACTGAAGAATCAATTGGACGTGTCGAAACAGGGATGGAAGGACGGGCAGGTGCTCAAACCAATGGATTGAGGCGTCCACTTCCTCGATCCAGGCACGTCGCTGAAGCCGTCGAAGAAGCTGACCACTGCCCACGACGATGTGCTCTACATCATTGCGAGCAACAGCCATTTGGTCGAAACCCCAAATGAGCCTATCGATTCGTGATTGCGAGACCAGTGGAGCTACACAGAGTGTCCATTGTTTGCTTGGATTCAAGCCGATCTGTGAAGCCAATTGATCTCGGCCGACCATTTCATCAAAAGCAACAGCTGCGGGAGGTATATAGCTAATGGATTGTAAAGACTCCATCTCCCTACTGGCCTGCACAACCGATTTTCCTGTCACAATAATTTCATCTGCTCGAGCTACGATTGCCGCTTCCAGCACAGTCCGTGATGGCTCTGATACGTGTTGAATGTATCGCCCCGAATACCTCGTTAGAACTCGTGCAGCGGCAATAATTATTGCTGTCTCAACACCCCAGCCAATCACTGTCTGGGGCTGCTCGTTCCGAATGATTTCGGCAACGCGGGATGACACCGAAAGACGTACCGCTGGCCCTCTATTCACAACATACGCCGTAGCTCCTGCTGCCTGCAGCCGAACTGCGAGACCACCACCTGAAGACACCAGAACAACGCATACCCGATGACCGACGGCTATCAGTCCTGTCACAGCAAGTTCAATCTGACGGCCGTTCCCTACCGGATCACAATCACAGGCGACCAGCATGTGTGTTGTTTTTGAGTAACTTCGCATCTTCAACCGGCTGCTCTGGATAGTGTCTTTAAAAATATACCCCAACACCACAACAACTTATATATCAACAAATCAAATATTGGCTGGTGAATCCATCAGGCAAATCTGAGGTAAATTTCGCCACGCACCGTTATGGTCTAGGCCATAACCAACTACAAACACATTCGGAATATCGAATCCCACATAGTCTGGCTGCATATCCACCTCGACCCTACTCTTCTTACGTAAGAGAACGAGTGACTTGACCGAAGCTGCACCCCGAGAATAGATCGCCTCAACTAATGCAGCCATTGTGCGTCCTGTATCAAAGATGTCATCAACAAGTAAGACATGTTTCTGAGACACATCAGGTAATAAATCGAGGTGGAGATCAAGTTTCCCAGGAGTCGTTTCGACTCCTCGATAACTACTTGCTGAGACCATCCCCACTTCTATCGAGCCATCAAGCCTACGCAAGAGATCCGCGACAAGCATAATACTGCCTGTAAGAACACCCACAAGAACAAGAGACTGCGTACCGCGATCGTTCTGCACATGAGCAGCAAGCCTATCGATACCTTCTGACAATTCCTCACGAGAAAGTAAAACTTCCATTATGATTTCCTTATGTGACACGACTACTCAGTTTACTTTGCATGTGCATATCGCAGCGTCTCATCAGAACAGTACTTGATCCATCAATAATTCAAAATCCTACATGCCAACAAATGCCTCTACAACTTGGACATGTCACTCAGTCGCGGGTCACTCATGTGAACTATTTACGCCCCCTACTATTACGGAACCTGGGCGTATTATTCTCTATCTCCACGACCTGCATGAACGATCGCCAAAAGACTTTCCAGCACTTCATCAAGCACTCGCTTCCGCAGGCCTTCCAGTCCTTGCACCTCGCATGGGACGAACGTGGTGCCTGCAGCAACAACTGGCCCGCTTTGACGCCACAATGAGTGCTGAAGATTACATCGTGGGCCCTATTCTTGATGAGTGCCACCGGATCATAGGTGAGACGTCAGGAGGGGTTGGACTACTGGGCTACGACATGGGAGGTCAAGCGGCCCTTCGATTGGCATACCGTCATCCAGAAAAGTTTCCGATAGCCGCAGCCATTGCACCAGCAATCGACTTTCATCTTGGCATGCGAAATGGACACAATTGGGTTGATGGCGAACTATTCGATACGCTCTGGGAAATTTATGATGAGCCTGAACAAGCGAGACAAGAAACTGCCATCCTCCATGTCCATCCACTCAACTGGCCGCGGCACCAGTGGTTTGTCAGCAATAGGAACGACGAAAGATGGCACGATGGTGCTGTCCGATTAAGCAGCAAGTTAATAGCACTTGGAATTCCGCACACTGCGATTCTAGACGAGAACAATCCGAAAGATATCGTGTCCTCTTTTGTTGATGATGCCATAGCATTCATTATGAAATCGCTTGATTCTGAAGCCAGACGTGTTTCCTGAATCAAACATGAAAACTGTTGGGCTGATTCAGGAATCTCTGATGGTGATTGCCACTCTATTGGTAAGCAGCACTGAGCACGCCTCGATATTTTTATGACTAGAAGGCGGACTAACGTGGGATTTGGGGCATGTTTGCCCCACCAATTTGATCGAGATCAAGGTATCGGGCGTCTTTTACTTCGACACGATTATATTTTCGCCAATAAAGAATTTTCCCAGCTGATGCACTCGATGTCGGCCCTCCCACTCGATCCTGACGAAAAAGCTGCGCATCACTCCTTCCATCCCCTTCAAACACAAGAAGGTCTTTCACCTCACTAAACGAAAGTCGTGCACTACGTGCCGTGAACGAATCACCTTCAACAAGTACATTTCCACCAGCTGACAGTTCGACTGAACGCCTCGGCACCCCCGGAACAGAAGGTGTCTGGCCAATACCCAAAGTATCACTTGTTACGGCAATAGCCTTCTCAGCAAGCCCTCTGGGGTCATGCAGATCGAGGCTCGCGTCCCACGTATCAACAGGTCCCCATATTGTTTCTACACGTTGCTGAAACTCCATCTGCCGTTGATTCATATTGCCGGTAAAGCCCCTCTGAAAATCAACACCGAGAAAAGTCACTCCTGGACTTTCAGATGACTTGGAAATAGCTGGAGGCTGTCGAAGCTCTTGCCCCGGCAAACCGGGTGTACCCATGGGAAGCCCCCCTTCGCCTCGGCGAGTGCTCGTTAATCGCCCCGGCCCTGTTCCCCGAACATCTCCCGTCAATCTGTCGAAAAAGAGATCCCGTACAAATAACTTTTCACGGGACTCCAGATTTCCATCAACCTCAGACGTGCTACTTATCTGAACGCCATCCCCACACTTAATTTGGGCAATATCTGTCTGCTGGGACGGAACCGCGCCCTGCTGCCTACTGAAGTCCACAGGCTGGGTAAAAATACAATCGAGCAAGCCTGCTTGCAGCGACACACCTCCACTGGCCGTCTGAACCCGATCAATGAAGCGGGCGGTCTGTCCATCAAAATCCATTCTGCCCTGCCAAGCTATCACCAGAGGCTCAGCAATTCCTGAGTTCTTTTTCATTTGGGCTTGAGGACCACCAGACCCTAAGAGATCAAATGAACCCAAACCAACACCCTCGCCAGCAACAGGAACTGTCAATTGTCCGCCGCCATCAACAGCTACTCGATTTTGGCCACGATCAAACTCAATCAGTGGGCCTTCGAGATCAAACTCATCGCTTTGTACAATAGCAGGACGCCCAGAAACAACTGCTTTCGCATCAAACTGTGAGGGGCGTGTTAGTTGCAACTGATCTCCACATATCTTCAGACGAGGCGCTCCTTTGTTTGTACTTGAAGCCTGCTCAAGAAGCTGAACCTCACCTTCGAGCGACATCTCCTGTAATTCATTCTGATTCGGTGAAAGAACAACAAGCCCACGAATAAGATTTCCTGTTGCGAGCAATTTCCGATCGGCTGAAACTGGTGGCCGGATTGCAGGAATTGGTTGATGGATACTCTGTCCTACCACGCTTTGTGTTTTTCCTGCATTGGCACGCACACCAACTTCATCGGCAACAGTTCCCTTAGAAGCCTGGCCTTTTTGTAGACTACCCTGCAATTCAGCATTTCTTCGGAACCAAATTTCCATGCGATCTGTACGTGCTGCAACTTCTGGAACTTCTACTTCAACAACACCTCGAACGAGCATTCGCAAAGGATTTAATGCGGCTACCTTCGGCAAACGGTTGGTTGCTGAACGTTGGGTTGGCTGAGCAGGAGTTTGCTCGAACCAAAAATGCATTTCTGCGCCGGTGAGCCTACCCTGCAAATCAACAGACACCTCAGCTTGGCCCGATATTGAGGCAACATGCCCTGTGTCATCTGGACGAATCCGCAGCCATTTTTGCCAGCGGGATTCAACAGCTAGCTGTTCCTCATTCTTTGCCCGGAGCCATCCTGGGCCGATCGCCATCAGTGAGCCAATTGTATTGTCTTGACCCGGCGTGTAATCAACCGACTTCGCCTCGAGTTCAACCCCAGTAGCGTGAATTGAGACCGGGTCCTCTCCGTCGAGCAGAATCCTACCCGTGCGAAGTTCATACCCAAAACGATCAGCTCGCACTTCAAGACCTGCAGATATACTTTGGACCCGAACTGGTGAACCACTGGCTTGAATCTCTACAACCTCCAAACCATTC